>SESX01000202.1 GCA_004367365.1 Candidatus Acetocimmeria pyornia | reverse complement strand
ATCCTCTTGAAGAGGTTGCTGAGGCTAAATTCATCGGTTCCACTCTTCTCTTCCCCGGATGAAATCTGCTCAAAGGTGCGGGACAGTTCTCCGAAGACCCTTCCGAATTCCCTTAGCCTCCGGCTCAACATCTGGGTTTCTGGCCCGGGCTCGTAGGGGCGGTTCCTGCTGTTTTCGGTAGTCTCCTGCGGAAAGGGTATAACCCAGTCCAGAAGGCGGTTAGGAACCAACGTCAACAAGACGCAGGATACCATAGACTCCACCAGGTACACGGTCACTTCGTTCACGCTGAACAAAGAAACCGAAAGGACAACCCGGGCCAGGACCCACCCGGCCGCGACCCCGGTCTTGCCGAAATCTTTCAAGGTCCCAGCCAGAAAGCCTCCGAATGGGTAAACTCCGAGAACAAAAGATGACAAGGGGTCGCGCAGGGTCAGGATAGTTCCTACAGTAACCCCCGCGGCTGCCCCTAGGCTGCAGCCGCCCCTCAGGGCAACCAGCATCACCAGCAGCCCGCCTACCACGTTCTCCCAGGCAAGGGGGCCTGTGCGCAGGCCGTGGATTCCGCTCAGGGCACTGGCCAGTAAAATTACCGGCGGAATCATGTCTTCCACTGCCAGAGAAGAGCGCTCCATTATCATCCCCAAAGCCCTGTGGACAAGCACGGCGAGCAGGAAAGACAGGATGACCTCAAAGGCCAACAGGGTCACCCCGTACAGATCGGGCCCTCCAAGCAGCAGGGCCGTACCCCTAGCCATCAAGGTGGCCCCAGAGCTAAGGAAGCCAACCCCCATAGGGCGCAGCCGTTCTTCAGCGGGGAGAAAGACCATTTTGATGCCGGTAGTCAAGAGCAAGGCCAAGCCGAGGGCAACCGTTTCCAGCGGATTCGAGATACTGAAATAGCCAACCAGGATCGAAGCCAGCACCCAGAAAGTAGAGCGGGGAAAAACGACACTGACCGCAACCAGGTAGGCTGACTGGAAAGGGAACAGGGACCCAAGGATTGTTGCCCTTCCCATCAGAATGCCTGCGGTCGAAAGGGCGAGGTGGGTTAAGAGAAAACCCACCCTGGTACTGCGAACAGCGCGGTCGGATACTGTCTCTTTACCTCTGCCACTGGATTGAAGTGAAATGGTTTTGAGCCGGCCACCCATCTTTCTCCACTTCACCGCCTCATTGCATCCTTTTCCTGATTTATCCATATTCTAGTACAAGATGGCGGTGAAGCTTGTCACAACGTGAGGGGAGAAAGTGATGGGATTTGACACCCTTTGACCCCCGCTAAGCAAACTTCCTTTCACTTCCAAGAAACGCAAGACCGGTAAACCGGGAGACCGGAACGACCACTATCCTGGACCGCCGTTGAAAAGAAGAAGGAAAATCCCACAAGGGAAAGAAACAAGGCAAAGGCACGACAACCAACAAGCCGAACTCAGAGGAGTTTTAGATTATCCAGGTGCCCGAACGCGGTAGTCGAGTCCCCGGGTGGTGATTTTTCAATGCAGATCCCACGGCGCCTTAAAAGGTCAAGGTTTGACCTGCAAGAGTTGTCAGGTTCCATGGGGGATTTTGGTACTCTTCTCCCGCTGGCCATCGGTTTTATGGCAGTCAACAACATGCACCCCGCCGGGTTCTTGGTTGTTTTCGGGCTCACAAACATCGCCACCGGTTTGATCTACGGAATCCCGCTGCCTCTCCAACCGATGAAGGTGATTGCAGCCACGGCCATTGCCCAGGCGTGGGCTCCAAGCCTTATTTCAGCCACGGCCTTGTCTATGGGCCTGTTCTGGTTGCTCATGGGTGCCCTTCCCGGCGTGGAGCGACTGGTACAAAAAACCCCTGATGGAGTTATACGGGGGATCCAGCTGGCCCTCGGATTGAACCTTGCCTGGTCGGGGCTGCGCATGGCTACGGACAATTCGTGGTGGCTAGGCCTCCTAACGGTAAGCATTATTTGGACGCTGAACCGAAATCAACGAGCCATGCCCACCGCCCTTGTCGTAATCTTGCTTGGTGTTGTAACCATGGTATGGCAGGGCACTCTACCGGAGTTGGAGTTGACCTGGACCGCGCGGCCGACGCTCTCTCTCCCGGTCTTAAGCCTGGCCTGGGAAGGCTTTTGGCGTGCAGGCATCGGGCAGATACCCCTGACCCTGGCCAACGCGGTGGTTGCCTGCCTGGCTTTAATCAAAGATTTCTTTCCTGAAAGTGATATTTCTGAAAGGCACTTGATGTTTAACATGGGAGCCATGAACGTGGTTTCTTCGGTATTCGGAGGATTCCCCATGTGCCACGGGGCAGGTGGCTTGGCCAGCCAGTATTACTTTGGGGCCCGAACGGGAGGTGCCAACATCATGGAGGGTACCATAGAACTCGTGCTCGGTTTGTTTCTCGCCGGCACCCTCCTCCAGTTCTTCCGTGCCTTCCCAGTGGCCATCGTTGGGGGAATGATGGTCGTGGTGGGTGTTGAATTGGGAAAGCTAACGCACGGGGTGGCCCGAAGGTCGTGGCTTGTCACGGTGGGAACCGTGCTCCCCAGTTTATTTCTCAACATGGGAGTTGGATTCGTCTGCGGCCTGGCGGTACACATCGTGTCCGAAAACCTGCACCGTTTTAAACCAGCTTCTCACTAAGACCTGATACAGGTAACCAGGGTCGTCTTCTCAAAGCCACAGTTCGTGACCGGACATCAGCAGGGGGTCCCCCCGCCTTCCAATTCTTTTCATCCTGCGTGATGCCCACTGCAAGGCAGCATGGCGACCAGTTGCAACCCCGAAACCCTTCCTATTTTCACGACCAGTTCGCTAGGCTCTGTCTGCAGAAGCTTTCAAATAGGTTTTTTGAATCCTTTGCAAAATAAAAAACCCTAAAGCGAAAAGCCTTACAGCTCTAGGGAAATAGGCTGGTGGGCCATGGAGGAATCGAACCTCCAACCTTGCGATTAAGAGTCGCCTGCTCTGCCTAATTGAGCTAATGGCCCACCTAATGTTTACCGGTTATGAATAAATCCGGTAAGGATTTTAAATTTCAAACTGGTAGCGGCGGCTGGACTCGAACCAGCGACACTACGGGTATGAACCGTATGCTCTAACCACCTGAGCTACGCCGCCGTACAATGGAATTGGTTGCGGGGGTAGGATTTGAACCTACGACCTCCGGGTTATGAGCCCGACGAGCCACCTGGCTGCTCCACCCCGCGCTATGGGCATTTCCTTTAGGACACCCTCTATTATATACAATACCACTGGGAAAGATCAAGCCATCCCAGGCGGGAATAATAACTACCATACCAACTGTAAAAACGCATCTTGAAGAAGTGAGCGGAGGACCAGCTACAGCCACCTGTCTGAGCCCGTAGGGCGAGTTTTTGGCTGCAGCCCGGAGCCGCCGAGGTTCCTTCCAACTATGCGGTGAGCGTGGGAAGGCCGGCGCCGTTGAGATATTTTCGTAGCGGATTAAACCGAAACACACCTCACGTAAGCCTTGAAGATATACCCCACCGTACCATCACTTAACTGAACGTGAACCCAGTTGCCCTGGTAATCCATAACAATAAGAGCCGTTCCCTTGTCAACTTTCGTCAATAGTTGCGTCCGACCAGACGGACCTTTTCGAACGTTGACCTCCATTTCGGTAACAATACCCAGACACTTAAACTCTGCAGGTAGGCGGGTTTCTAAAAACGCAAGGCAATTAAGCTGAAAACGACGCTGTTCCAGTATTTGCTCAATGATGGCCTTGTGCGGTTCTTGTGTCGCTTCCTGCCTGAGCTTATCATACAAATCCAGAAGCGGACGCTCTCCCTCCAAAATTTCCCTTACCAGTTCACCATCAAGGGTTTCCAACCTCTCCACCCCCGGTTTCATCTTGGACTGGATCAAAGGAGAAGGTTTTTTCCGTCCAAATTCAATCTATTAGCAAGTGCGGCGAAAAATGCAGGATTTATTTATACCGGGGGTTTACACTTCCATGGCTAGGTCCAGAATTATGGCGCTCTTCTACGAAAATGCCACCATCTGCCTCGCCCGGGGTGCTCCTCCACGCGCCTTTCTTATTCCTCGCCCCTTCGGGGCTGCGGCATAACCGGTCTCGTTCCGGAGCACCCCGGGCGTGCAACCTTTGCGAAATACCGCTTCCAA
>SESX01000201.1 GCA_004367365.1 Candidatus Acetocimmeria pyornia | reverse complement strand
CCTTTGGGGTAAAGCTCGGCGAGGTATTTCACTGGGCGTGGGGAATCAAGCTTCAGTAGGGCCAGGTCGTGGTCCTTGTCGTAAGCGACAATCTGCGCGTCGTAGGCGTTAACGGAGTCTCGTTCGGAAAGGTAAACGTACTCGAAAAGCTCGACGGTGGCAGGCCTTGTGAATTCCTTCTTGATCTCGCGCTTTACCACCGGGTCCCAGGCTTTTTTAACTTCCAGCAGGCTGTCGATGACGTGATGGTTGGTAAGGATGAAGGTCTCGTATTCATCCTTCTGGTTGGGATGAGGTTTTGAATAAAGCACAGTTCCAGAGCCTGCGGCTTTCTCGGCACGGACCCGGACCACCGGGTAGAGCATTTTTTTGTGCTTGTGGGCGAGATCCAGCATTTATGCTAACCTCCTTTCGTAATGGAATGACTCTGCTACCGGACACCCTCTTATTTGCACTTCCTTGGTCCTCCGGGTCTGGGTCCGGAACGTCTCGTTCCAGAGTATCCCGGGCCTGCAGCTCCTGATACTACCCAATCAATGGGCCGCTGAATACTGCTTCCAATACTGATGCTTCGTGGTGCTCCCTTTAAAGTGGGTTATACCCATGGTTGTTAGAAAGTTTCTCGGGTTTTTAATATATAGACGCAGCCATTATTTTTTAGTACTAGAACTTTTGAGCTGGCCTGTGGTTCCAGTGATCAACAACGGCCGGCTCATCATCAAGTGTTTCCAAGCTACAGTGTGCAGCCGGGATGGTGCGTATCGTAATCGGATGGTACCACCTGCGGTCCCTCGGCTTGCTGAGTGTACAAGTGGCGGTTCATGGCGGCAGTGTTCAAAAGACCTCCCTGGTCTCCTGTGCTCGAGATGACTGTTATACTTACAGGGCCGGCCTGCCGACATACCAGATAAGCCGCCCCCAACAGGGCAGGCCCTACATGGCACCCTACGACAGGGGGTACCTTGACGATGGCTGCAGTCGGCAGGGATTGAAGTAGAAGGTCGAAAGGGAGCTCCGGGGTAACCTTGGTGAAGGGCTTGAGATTCAAGTCTTTTCTTTATGGGAGTACACCATATCCATAAAATCCTATCAACTTACTTGACAACGGTAAGGGACATGAAATAAAATGAAGCCGATCGATAAAATTCCGAGTATACCAATATGAAAATATGTATAACGTCATCAGCCGGGGGATCTTGCAACCACACCAAAAATATAAATGAGGGTGCAAGAACTCCTTCGGGGGGACATTCCATATAATGTTCGTAGCTAATCCTACTGCGCACTATATAATATAAAGGCTTCATGATGTGCCCCAGCCCCCTCTCGGCCTGGTGAATGGGGCTCTGTACTAGACAATATAAAGGCTTCTCCTCGTAGTTCTGTACCTGCCCCTTCAACACACGGGGTTGACCATTGTGCTGTAAAGACGGCGAGAAAGAACCAGCGTCATTTGCGCCTGAGGTCCGAACCGATTTTGACTGATGGTGGTTAACTTGTAGTGATGCCGCCACAAGGGGCGGCACCACGAAGCATGAAAATTGGAGGCCGTATTTCGCAAGAGTTGCTCGCCCGGGGTGCTCCAGAACGAGACCGGTGATGCCGCAGCCCCGGAGGGGCGTGGAATAAAAAAGGCGCGTGGAGGAGCACCCCGGGCGAGGCGGGTAGTGGCATTTTCGTAATAGTGCTCCATGTCGCCACAAGGGGCGGCACCACGAGGGATGAAAATCCAGGGTGGAACCTGTATTTTCGTAGTAGGTTGGTGATTAGATGGAAATTACCTTGAAGCCTGGCTATAACCTGGAAAAGATCCTCGAAGAAATCGAAACTGTGGTGCTTCCCAAAAGGAAGTATGTAATACTTGTGGATAACGGAAACAACCAGGGCTTAATAAGCGAGTATTTGCCGCTGGTTAGTGAGATCAAGAACCTCTATGACATCTTTGTGGTTTTCAACAAGGTTATTCCGAAAACAAGAAAGGAAGTTGACGCTATTTACGCCTTGGGTGTTCATGGGGTTCTTTTCTATAATTCTTCTCCCCTCAATACCCGCAGTGTTTCCATATTAAGGTACGCTGCCGACGTTTTCATGGGTGGTCCGGTTTTTTACAGGGTCGATACACACAATGGCACCATCGCGGTGCGTAGGATTAAAGGGGAGATTGATCTCTTGGTGGGGGTCGGCGTCATTCCGGTTTTACCAGAACCCTTGTGCCAGGAAAAAAAGCTCCGAAGGTACATACTTGGGCGCCTGGAGAAGTCCAAGATCAATACGGCATGGTTACGCTACATCACGCTACTTGGTGAGAGCCCTAAACACTACGGGCTAGGTGATTATTTTCGCAGCCGGTACCTGATGGAGTTAGCCCATTTACGGTATAAACTGAGGGTCAAGATTGTTCAACAGTCGAATGATTCCAGTGGACCGTGAGGACCTGGGAAAATGGAAGCAAAATACTACATCGACACAAGGCCCTTGCCCCTTCTGTTCTTGATTCAATACAAAGGTGTTTTCTTTTTGTTAGCGTTAAGCTTAGTGTTTCTTAAGTTGATGACACTGCCCAATCCCTTTCATGGTATGACGATACAAGGGTACAGGGCTCTGGTCATCTTTGGCCTGGCAGGAATCCTGTGGATCACCAATATTTTGCCTTTGGCCATCACCAGTTTACTGGTCATGGGGTTACTGGCCACCTACCAGGTGATCGATAAAAACCTCATTTACGGCTTTTTCGGCGATTCGGCGATCTTTTTCATCATCGGTGCCTTCATTATTGCCTCCGCCGTATCAGCCACAGGATTGAGTAAACGCCTGGCCTATCTTGTCTTGTACCGGTATGGGAAGACCCCCCACTCTGTAGTGACCAGTATTTTTTTGCTGTCGGGTTTTATGTCGTTCTTTATGCCGGAACATGCCGTGGCCGCTTTTCTTTTTCCCATCGTCATGCAGATTACCCGGGTGTTGGGGCTGCCGCGAAACTCCGTGTTCGGTAAGTTTAACTTCTTTGCCCTGGCCTGGGGAAGTGTCACCGGGGGTGTGGCTACCTTTCTAGGGGGTGCCAGAAACCCAATGGCGGTGGGGATCTTAAGAAGCGAGACTGGTTTGGAAATCACTTTTCTCGAATGGTTTGTTACCGTCGGTCCCATGGTCTTGATCCTCATGGGTCTTATTGTATTGATGCTCAGGTTCATCAGGTTCGAGGACCTAGACTTGAAAAATACGGGCATGTGCAAGTTGAGAGAAAGGCCGGGTAAGATCACCTTTAATGAAATTAAGGCCCTGGTGCTATTGGTTGTTACCCTGTACCTTTGGATTTTTCACGGCGAGAGCCTGGGAATTGCAAACATTGCCTTGATCAGCGGTGCCATGTACTTTGTTTTGAACGTCGTTTCCTGGGAAGAGCTCTCCCGGGAGATCAACTGGGGTACGATCTTTATGTACGGTGGTGCGATAACTCTGGGTAAATCCCTCAGTGCGACGGGAGCACTGGATTGGTTTATCGTCAATTACTTATCGCGGTGGGAACTCAGTGGCTTTACCGTCCTTATGATTGCTTCCTTGCTCAGCCTGGGGCTTACGAACGGGATTTCCAATGCTGCCGTGGTCGGCATGCTGCTGCCGGTGATTTTGAAGTACTCTCTCAGCATTGGTATGGACCCGAGAATTGCAGCCTACACTGTTGCTGTCCCGGCTGGATTGAGTTTTATGCTGCCGATGGGGACTCCGGCCAATGCCATCGCTTTTTCCGCAGGGTATTATACGGTCTGGGAATCGGTCCGCTACGGGCTGGTACTGAACATCATTTCCTGGATCGTGTTCATGGTCACGGCTTTGTTTTACTGGCCGGTGACCGGACTTAGGATCTTGGGGTAATGGGGAGGGAGCCAAGGAATGTCAGGGTTTAAGGCTACCAACATTGTGTGGCATCAAGGCCACATCACTAAGGGAGAGCGAGAAGCCCGTTTGAACCAGAAAGGTGTCATCGTCTGGTTTACGGGACTGTCAGGTTCCGGGAAATCCACGGTAGCGGCAGGAGTGGAAAGAAGATTATTCGAAAGGGGCAACCTGGCCTATGTTCTAGACGGGGATAATATCCGCCACGGCTTGAACAAAGACCTGGGTTTTTCACCCCAGGACCGCCAGGAAAACATCCGGCGCATCGGCGAAGTAGGGAAGCTCTTTGCCGATGCCGGACCGATCG
>SESX01000200.1 GCA_004367365.1 Candidatus Acetocimmeria pyornia | reverse complement strand
CGGGTATCAATGCTTCGATGACTATGGCACTCCTCTTACCGTTTACCTGGGGCATGAACCCCATCACCGCCCTCTTGATGTTTGTTGGGGTGTACTGCGGGGGCCAGTACGGTGGCTCTATTCCTGCCATCCTCATCGGCACCCCGGGAACGACCTCATCGGCGGCTACAGTGGTGGACGGATTTCTCATGCACCAAAAAGGGCAAACTGGAAAGGCAGTAGGGATTTCCCTCCTTTCAGGTGGGGTAGGCGGCTTCATATCCACCATCCTTCTTATCTTTATTGCCGTTCCCCTGGCCTCGATAGCGCTGGCCTTCGGACCGCCCGAGTACTTCGGCTTGGCCATTATGGGGCTGACGATGATTGCGTCCCTATCAGGGAAGAACATCGTTAAGGGCCTTATTGCCGGAGCTTTCGGCCTGCTGCTCTCTACGGTGGGGCTGGACCCCTTTTCCCCGGCCATTAGGTTCAGTTTCGGCTCTCTTAACTTGGTTAACGGGCTTGAAGTGATTCCGGTGATGATGGGGATGTTTGCCGTTGGGCAGGTACTCTATCAAATCCGGTCCCACGAAGACCTTCCGGGGCTGGATGAGAAAGCGATGACTCAGTTTCCTACCTGGCAGGAATTTTGGCGCTGTGGGCCGGCCATGGTGATTGCTTCCGTGGTAGGGATGATCGTGGGCATTATGCCTGGCTCGGGGGCTTCCATCGGGTGCTGGATCGGCTACAACGA
This sequence comes from Candidatus Acetocimmeria pyornia, assembly GCA_004367365.1. Lineage (GTDB taxonomy): Bacteria > Bacillota > Sulfobacillia > UBA3575 > UBA3575 > Acetocimmeria > Acetocimmeria pyornia. Next base: position 3,620 of record SESX01000200.1, on the reverse strand, counting down.
AGCGAGGCGCTGGTCTAAGCAGCCGGAGCTGTACGGTACCGGTATCATGGAAGGGGTAGCGGCTCCGGAGGCAGCCAACAATGCTGTAACTGGGGGAGCGTTGGTTCCCCTCTTGGCCCTTGGAATACCCGGTTCCAACTCGACTGCGATCATGCTGGCGGCCCTGATGATCCACGGGCTGGTTCCCGGGCCGCTTCTTTTCCTGGAGCATCCTGATATACCCTACAGCATTTTTGTGGGTTTGTTCGTGGCTAACATTGCGATGCTCGTGGTGGGCTACGTTTTTCTGAAGGCTGCCATCAAGATCGTAAATATTCCCGAACCTATTTTGAACGCCGGGATTATCGCCCTGGTCTTTGTCGGGGCTTTTACCATCAACAATAACCTTTTTGATGTCGCTGTGGTGTTTGCCTTTGGAATCCTTGGTTACGTGATGAAGGTTTACGGCTTTCCTGTCACGGCTACTGTGTTGGGGTTTGTCCTGGGGTTCCTGGTCGAAACGTCTCTCCGAAGGTCGCTAACCCTTTCCGATGGTTCCTGGATGATTTTCCTTGAGAGGCCTATTGCCGCTGTTTTGCTCGCCGTGGCTATCATCACCATCGTCTTTTCCCTGTACCGTGAGTTTAGACCCAAATCAAAGGACGCGTCATCCGCTGCTTAGGGAAGATTTCGCTTCGCTGTGCTGGGGACTGCAGTGTTGTTTAACGACGTCTTTTGTTAACTATTATTTTTCATTTCTTGGGCGAGGAGGGTTATTCCGTGAAAATGATGCGTATGGCGATGACGGCTCACCGGGTTATCAACCAGATTCTCGGTCTTAAACCGGGAGAAAAGGTCCTGATTATTACGGACACCGACCGGCCCCGAACGATTACCGAGGCTCTTTCCTACTCGGCAACAGCCGCTGGGGCTGAGGTCGTGGTGGTGATTATGCACCCCCAGGAAGTTGGCGGTCAGGAACCTCCGGGCGCTGTAGCTGCAGCCATGCAGGTGGTGGATGCCGTCATCAATCAGGCTACCCAGTCCATGACCCACACTGAAGCCACTCGGGCGGCCATCAAGAAAGGGGTCAGGGTCGCGAACCTCAGGAACATGGACGAGGACATGTGGGTGCGGGGAGGGGTTACTGCTGATTACAATTACGTGAAGGCCCTCTCGGAGAAACTGGCCGGTTTTCTTACCGCGGTGAAAGAAATCCGCCTCACCACTCCCAACGGAACCGACCTGACCATGCGGGCGGACGGACGGCGTGGGTTTGCCCAGACTGGTTTTGCCCGCAAGCCAGGACAGTTTTCTGGGCTGCCAGATGGGGAAGCAACCCTGGCCCCCATCGAGGGCAGTACCAATGGTGTTATTGTCGACCCTTATATTGCTGACCAGTTGGGGCTGATCACGGACCCCTTCCGCGTTGAGATTACCAACGGCCGGATAAGTAAGATTGAGGGAGGGGCCCAGGCAGAAAGGCTCAAGGAACTCTTGACCAGGCACGATGAGAATGCCGATACCCTTGCCTCTCAGTTTGCCCTGGGGACCAACCCGGCCTGCCGGGTCATGGCGAACACCAGGGAGGTTTCCAAGAAATGGGGGACGGCCCACGTGGCCCAGGGAGATAATGCCACCTTGGAAGGCAAAATCGAGAGCTCCATGCACATTGACTACGTTTTCTTGAACCCGACGGTCTATTTTGACGGGCAGGTGGTGCTCGATGGTGGCCAGCTCCTGGTTGACGTTGAGGGGAAAGAAGCCATGGAGCAGCCGTCTTGAGAAGTGTCCCTGTGGACTATTTGAGGGAATTGATCCCTTGGGAAGTGGTTGAGGTTCCTGGAGTTTTCGGTGGGCTGGTACTTGGGATGCCTGCATTCTCTGGATCCGGCTGTTGGCTACCAGAACCGGCCTTGGGTAATGATGAGAGGACAAGATGTGGTTAGGGTTTCAGACAGCGGGGAGGTTATCTTGGCAGGAACCCGGTCCGTGAATTCTCAATTGAAGAGGGGTGTTAGAATGGGGAAAACCATCGCTGAGAAAATCCTGTCCCGTAAAGCCAACGAGGACGTTAAGGCCTATGATCTAGTTGTGGCCGAGGTTGATATGGTGATGGGGACTGATACCAACGGGCCTACTGCCATGGAATACTTCCGAAAACTGGGGAAGGAGCAGGTGTTTGACCCCAAGCGAATTGCCTTTGCCTTGGATCACCTGTATCCCTGTCCAACTGCGGCGGCGGCCAACATCCACCACGTGATGCGGGAATTTGTTTCTGAGTACGGTGTGATTCTCTTCGAGGGAGGGGAGGGAATCGGGCACCAGTTGATGGTTGAGATGGGTTACGTTTTGCCTGGTGAGCTTATTGTTGCTACAGACTCCCATACCACCACCTATGGTGCGTTCAACAGCTTCGGAACCGGTTTTGGTTCTGCTGAAGCGGCGGTGGTGATGGCTACCGGGAAGTCATGGTTCCGGGTTCCAGGGACGGTCCGGGTGGACTTTACTGGGGAGTTCGCACCTGGGGTGGTTTCAAAAGATATGGTTCTTTACCTCCTCGGGCGTTTTGGGACCAGGGGCCTGCTTTACAAAGCCCTGGAGATCGGGGGGGATGCAGTCGCGCGGCTCAGTATGGCAGAACGGATGACCATTACCAACATGGCGGTGGAGATGGGGGCCAAGACGGCTGTTATGGATTGTGACCAGATTACCCTCCAATACCTTGAGGAACGGGCGAAGCGGGATTTTACCCCGGTTGAAGCTGATGACGACGCTGTCTACGAGGAAAGGATCACGGTAGACGTTTCCGACCTGGAACCCATGGTTGCCCTTCCACATTCTCCGAGTAACGTGGTTCCGGTTTCAGAGGTTTGCGGCACCCGAGTCGACCAGGTCCTGATCGGGTACTGTACCAACGGTCGCTACGAAGACTTTGTGGCAGCAGCAAAAGTTCTTAACGGAAACAAGCTCGCCCGGCGGACCAGGCTGATCATCTGCCCGGCTTCCAGGGCTGTCTACCAGAAACTGGTTCAAAGCGGACTTATGGAACTCTTTCTTTCCTTGGGGGCAGCCATAGCCAGTCCAGGCTGTGGGGCCTGTGCCGGCTATCACACCGGCATCTTGGCTGACGGTGAAGTTTGCCTTGCTACCACCAACCGCAACTTCAAGGGGAGGATAGGAAACCCCAAGGCTGACATTTACCTGGGGTCTCCGCTAACTGCCGCTGCTGCTGCGGTCGCCGGCGAAATCATTGCCCCCGACCAATTGGGGGTGAATGTAGCATGATCCTTAAGGGTAGGGCCAGGGTCTTTGGTGATGACGTTAACACGGACTACATTATCGCCGCCAGACACAGGAGTCAAACAACCGATCTCAAGGACCTGGTTCAACACATTATGGAAGACATCCGGCCTGGTTTCTATGAATCTGTCCGTCCGGGCGACATCATCACTGGGGGCCATAATTTCGGCTGTGGTTCATCCCGGGAACATGCGCCATACTTGCTTAAGGAAGCTGGGATCGGGTGCATCGTGGCTGCCTCCTTTGCGCGCATCTTCTACCGGAACTGCATCAATCTGGGCCTGCCGGCTGTTATCTGCGACACCGCAGAGATTGCGGAAGGGGACCAATTGAAGGTG
>SESX01000020.1 GCA_004367365.1 Candidatus Acetocimmeria pyornia | reverse complement strand
CGTCAGGACCGGCCCGACCTCTACCTCAACAGCCCGGGTGAGCCCTTTCTCAACCGGGCTGTCCAGGCCTTCACGCCGGGGTCGGTCTTCAAGGTCGTGGTGGCGGCCGCTGCGCTGGAGGAAGGGGTGGTCGACCTTTATGATACCTTTTTCTGCCCGGGCTATGTTGATGTTTCGGGATACCGGTTCGGGTGCTACGAGAAAGACGGACACGGCCTCCTGACCTTTGGTGAGGCTCTGGCCAGGTCCTGCAATGCGGTCTTTGTTGAGGTCGGCTTAAGGCTCGGCCGGGAACGGATCATGAAATATGCCCGGGCTTTCGGGCTGGGACAATCCACAGGCCTTCCCCTGGGGCAGGAGGTTTCCGGGCACCTCCCTCCACCTTGGGAGACAGGCCCGGTAGCCACCGGGAATCTTGCCCTCGGCCAAGGCTCCCTGACGGCAACCCCGGTCCAGATGGCCGCGCTGGTAGCAGCTGTTGCCAACGACGGGCTGAAGCCTACCCTGCGCCTGGTCCAGGAAGTACGTGCCGATGGGGGAGAGGTGAAAGAGGTCTTTCCCCAACGGTCACCAGTCAGGGTGATCTCCAGGACGACGGCGCGCAAACTCAAGACCGCCTTGGGGTGGACCCTTTCCCGTGGTACAGCTGCGAGCCTGGATATCCCCGCTTACCTGGCTGCTGGTAAAACCGGGACCGCCGAGACAGGCCGGACTGATTCCTCGGGAAAGAAAGTGACCCATGCCTGGTTTGCCGGGTTTGCACCCCTTAGCCGGCCGCGGTACGCAGTGGTGGTTTTCGTTGAAGAAGGAGGAGCAGGTCCGGTGGCGGCGGCTCCAATATTTGGGGCCATCGTTGAGGAACTGCTGGGCTGGGAGTAACCCGAAGCGGGAGATTTTGCCGAGAGGTTCATGACAACCATCCTGTGAGGGTGAAGTCCCGAAGGAAGGCCGGCGCCGCCGGGGCATTTTCGTAGTAGTGCTCTATGCCGGCACAAGCGCCGGCACCACGAAGGATGAAAATTGACAGGGGTATTTCGCAAAGGTTGCACGCCCGGGGTGCTCCGGAACGAGACCGGTTATGCCGCGGGCCCGGAGGGTCGAGTGGAGGAGCACCCCGGGCGAGGCAGATGGTGGCATTTTCGTAGAAGTCAGCCTGGGTATTTTCCCCCTTCGGGTTCTTCAGAACGGGACTGGCCAGGGCTGTAATCTAACCCCAGGGCCCGCAGGTTGTACCTGATGAGATCATCCATTTCTTGTGGCTTCGGCTGCCAGTCCGTGGCCACAGAACGCAGCAGAATTTCGTAAACAGTCCCGGTTAGTGCTGTCGCCATAATATGCAGGTCTCCAGGTGGCAGTCTCCCTTCTTCTTTTAATTCCAAGAGGTAAGCTGCGATGGCCTCGGAAAAGCGAGCCTTGATGGCAAGCTGTTTTTGCAAAAACTCCGGCCCCAGGGCAGGGGCTTGAATGAGCGCAAGCTTGGCCAGCTGGGGGTCGGCTTCGGCTACCGTCAAGACTGCCTGAACTGCTGCTGCAATCCGGTTTGCTGCCCCACGCTCCATGTTAACCGCCTGCTCTACCGCCTCCCAGATGCGTTCGGAAAAATGCTCCAGCAGTGAAGCAAAGAGGCTTTCCTTGCTGGAAAAATGAAAGTAGAACGAGCCTTTGGAAGTGGTGGAAGCGGCCACGATTTCATCAACAGAGCAATTGTGGTAGCCACGTTCACCAAAAAGGGTGGCCGCGGCGTTCAGAATCCGCCTTTTGGTATCCCGACCGGTGTTTCGATTTTTCTGGGTGTTTTGTTCTCTGGTCATGAAAAACCTCCTTGAACCAAGGGGCTTTTGGTACAAAGGTTTTTTTCGGATCTTTGACTCTATTTCTCTGTACCTGTCTTGGTCCCTTCCAGGCTCTGGCTCTTTGCCGTAGGAGCAGGGTGGTTTTTTTTCAACCGTACGGACAGTTCTTCTACCTTCTTTCGGTACCCAGATTCCGGTACCGAAAAAACCATCCCGTTGTGGTACAGAACTTTCCCGTCGACCATGGTCAGGACAACGTCATCGGCCCGTGCAGAATGAACCAGGGTAACATAGGGATCATAACACGGTGTGGTATGAACCTGTGTAAGCTGTACTGCCGTTAGGTCTGCCTTTTTTCCAGGTTCCAGGGAGCCAACCAGGTCTGACAATCCTAGTACCTGGGCTCCCCCAAGGGTTGCCATGTAAACCATTCGAGCCGGAGTAAGGCCTTCGGAACACCCGTGAACAGCTTTTTGTAGCAGGAACCCGAACTTGATCTCACCCAGAAGGTCGATGGTGTCGTTACTGGCGGCACTATCTGTACCCAACCCCACCGGTATCCCCGCTGAAAGGAAGCGCTTCAGAGGGGCCACCCCGTTACCCAGGTAAGCGTTGCTTACCGGGCAGTGGGCAACAGCAACCCCCCGTTGCGCGAGGATCGCCACGTCATCGTCAGATACCTGAACGCAGTGAACGGCCATGGTGCCCGGTCTCAGCACACCCAGGCGGTCCAGGTACTTGACCGGGCTTGTTGCCGGCGGCTGCCAGTCATGAACCGGCCAGTCCAGGTAGGGCCAGAACCGGCTCCGGATTTCCCCTGTACCGGAGAGCATGAGCTCTGATTCGGCCGGTGCTTCGGCCAGGTGAACCGCCACCGGTATCCTTTCCTGCCGGGCCATCTCGTCTACCACAAGGAACAGCGGGCCGCTGGCGGTATAGGGGCTGTGGGGCGAGATGCCGATGCTCACCCGGGTTGAAGACCCTTTAAGGTTCTTGAGCCTCGCCAGTACCGGACTTACAGCTGCTGCAGGGTCGCCGTGCATACCGAATACCTCTAGGTAGGTGATCCCACGGAGTCCTGCCTGGTGTAAAGCATGAAAAGACGCGCCGGTCCGGGTTGTATCCGCCAGGCAGGTCACCCCGGCACGAAGGGCTTCGACGGCACCCCAGGTGGCGGAAACCTGGAAGTCTTCTTCGGTCATGCAGCGACTACGAGCTACGAGAGAAATAAGCCAGGGCACGAAGGACTGACCCCTGCTTGTGCCGCGGAGGACCGTAAGCTCCAGGTGAGAGTGGACGTTGACCAGACCCGGCATCAAGATTGCATCACCAAGGTTGATGCACTTTGCGTCTTTACCGGCGGAAAGTTCTTTTCGCTTCCCGACGGCCAGGATCTGGTCTTTTTGAACCAAAACAGCTCCGTCCTCGATGGGAGGGGCAGTTATGGGCAGTACCCAGCGGGCTGTGAGAAGCAAAACCACCACTTCCCTTCAACCTAAGCACTGGTCAGGGTCCCCGAGAGGGTAAAGCCAATACGAAAATGTCCTTGCGGCGTCGGCCTTACTTCGCGGTGCCACCCGTACCAGATCTTGTCATGAACCTCGGCGGCTCCGGGCCGCAGCCAAACTTCCCCTACGGGCTCATCCAGGTGGTTGCGGCTGGTCTTCCGCTGCCTACGGTTCTTAAGTTGAACCACTCAGGAAGCCGGCGCTTACCCGTTCGTTACTACTGATGTAGACGCAACAAGGGGCTTGTTTATGATTTTCCCTCTGCGTGGTTCTGCAACTTCAAGGGCGGCACGGATCACTGGTAAGAGCCCGTCTCTAGGCCTGGGAAACTCGACCCCCCGGTCATATCAGAGATTCGTCCTGGAGCAGGGTAGGTTTTCTAAGTTCAGGACAGCTGCAGTTTCGTTCTAAGTCTAGGGCCTGCAAGGTGGCCAGAATAATCCTTCCAACGGCAGCTGCTTCCCGGAAAAAGATATCTTTTAGTTCCTCGTGTTCCCAGTCCCGGACAACACCCTCAGCGTGATTGACGACCAGGTTCAGGCTGGCGTAGCAGGCGTTGATTTCCCGGGCCAGGTAAACCTCGGGGCAAAGGCTTTGACCCACTACATCGGCGTTCCACTGGCGGAAGACAGCGATCTCGGCCCGACTCTCGAAATGGTGCCCGTCTGTCACAAGGTAAATGCCGCGGTCGAAAACACGGTAGTTCGTCTGGTGACGCGCGGCAGCGGTAAGCTGCCTGCGCAGCTCGGGGCAGAGGGCTTCGCGCATGATGAGCAAGTAGCCACCATCGAGGCCCACGTCACGCCGAAGTGAAAAATCGATATAGTCAGATGGGATGACGATGTCACGTGTATCGAGAAGGTGGTTTATACCCCCGACACCACCCTCTGACAGGACCTTCTTTACCCCGGCTTCCCGAAGGACCCAGAAAACCTGGCGGGCCGAGTCGCGCCAGGGGACACCCCAGCGACGGCCGTGCATCTTCACCGTAAGGAATTCCTTCGGCTGCTTTCCTCCGATCCGGACGAGCTTGAACCGCGGGCTGTCTCCGTACGGGGTCTTGAAAACAAGGTCAGAAGCTACGATTTCCACGTTCTCGTCCAGGTCCTCGGGGAAGCGAAGGCTAAAGGTACCTGAACCCCCGATAAAGGCGTAGGGAACCACGGGTACTTGCATGATCCAGACCTCCTTTTTTTGCACGGCTCTGCACAAACTTCCGGACCGCAAGGTTAAATTCCCACCCAAACCGGTTTACTCAAACCGTCGCAGGATCCGGTAAGAGGTATCTCGCTGTGCCGGCACTCTACCTGCGGCACGGATGAGTCGTACGATTTCGGACACAGTGATGCGGTGGGAAGTACCCGCAGCCCGAACCACGTTCTCCTCAAGCATGATGCTCCCCAGGTCGTTGGCACCGAAGGCAAGGGTAATTTGACCGATGGCTGGTCCCTGGGTCACCCATGACCCCTGGAGATGTTGGATGTTGTCAAGGTAGAGGCGGGCAACAGCCAGTGTGCGCAAGTATTCCAGAACCGGGAGGTACCCACCTCCGAGTTGGGTATTACGGGGTTGGAAAGTCCAGGCGATGAAGGCGCGAAACCCGCCGGTCTGGTCCTGGAGGCGGCGGACAGCCTCCAGGTGTTGGACCCGTTCGGCAATGGTTTCCACGGAACCCATCATCATCGTTGCAGTGCTGCGCAACCCAAGCTGGTGGGCCTTTTCCATGACCTTGAGCCACCGGCCGGCACTGATTTTATTGGGACTGATGAGCCTGCGGACCCTGTCCACCAGGATTTCAGCACCACCGCCCGGGAGTGAGTCCAGGCCGGCATCCATGAGCTCTCTTAGAACCTCCTCAACAGGGATCCCGCTGGTACGGGCGATGTGATCAATCTCAGGTGGTGAAAAGGAATGAATCGTCACGTTAAACTTCGACTTGATGAAGGAGATGAGATTCTGGTAGTAGTCCAAGTCAAGACCCGGGTGAAGCCCTCCCTGTAACATGATCTGGGTGGCGCCCTGGGATACGGCTTCTTCCACCTTACGGGCAACCGCATCTAGGTCAAGGAGGTAGGCTTTGGGGTGTCCGGGTGGCCGGTAAAAAGCACAAAATCGACACTGGCAGGTGCAGACGTTCGTATAGTTAACGTTCCGGTCGATCACGAAGGTAACAATTCCACCAGGGTGTTTTTGACGGCAGACCCCCTGGGCAACGCGCCCTAGGGACAGAAGGTCGGCCTTTTGTAGAAGATAAACTGCATCGTCCATGCAGAGGCGTTTTCCCTCCAGAGCTGAAGCCAGAATGCGCCTGGACCGTGAATCACCGGAATATTTTTCGTCTGGGAGGTTAAGAAAGCTTGGCACCACCTGACCACCCTTTTGCGCTATTTGCCCTCTCAAGATCCCGTTTGCATTCCTTCTGAGCCTTTTTCAGCCGTGACCCTGGTCCTGGTCTGCACTTTGTGGGCGATAAAGCGTAAAGCCGGTACCTTCTTGATGAGCCCGAGGGCATGGGCGCGGGTAAAAAACTCTTTAAGCCCTCTGTGGTGTGACCAGTCGAAACCGTAGTCTAGCTTTTTCAGATAACCCATCACGAAATCTCGCGTAAGGGGTACCGGCACCCCGAAGTATTCAATTGCAGACTTTTTTTCGGACAGGCCTGTTTCCAGCCCCTTGTGCAGGAGGTTCATCACAGCCCTGACCAGGTCGGGATTTCGTTGGTAATATGAACGGCGGACTGCCCAGACAGCGTAGACCATCTTGGCAGATGTCAATCGGAACCACTCCTGGCCAAGGTCATAGACGAAAGCCCCGGGGGGGACTTGGAAACGGGCCTTGAGGGCGTCGTCCCCGATGAGCAGGGCGGCGTCTGCCTCCTCCAACATGGCTTCCAGGTGGGGACGGCATGTATAGTACCTGGGTTTGAGCCCGTATTCATGCAGGATGATCTGCAAGAGAGCATGGGAGGTTGCCGAGGTATCCGGCAGTGCCACCTGGCGCCCTTTTCCCAAGGCACCGATCTCTACCTTACTGATGAGTAGAATACTGAAGACTTCGTCTGGGGAACTGATGGTAAGCCCCGGAAGAAGCAGTAAATCCTTGTGGTGACGCGCGTACTCAACTGAGGAGATGGGGCTTATATCCAACCCACCTGCGGTCAACCTTCGGTTGAGCTCTGCCGGAGTGCCGGTCACGATTCGAATTGAACCTGACGCCTGGTTCTGGCGCAGTCCGTAGGCCAACGGCAGGCAGTTAAGAAAGCTAATGAGGCCGACGCGGGGCTTCATTAATTTTTCTCCTCCCCATAGGTATTGATTACGTTGTAGAGGGTATCGCGCTCGACGGGGGTGCGACCGGCTTCACGGATCAGGTGGAGGAGATGCCCTTTAGAGATTCCCTGGGCTGTCGTTGCGCCCGCCGCGTGGGTTATTTTTTCTTCGACAACGGTCCCGTCCAGGTCGTCAACACCGAATTCCAGGGAAAGCTGGGCTATCGGCAGATCCAGCATGATCCAGAAGGCCTTGACATGGTCGAAGTTGTCCAGCATCAGCCTGGAGACGGCAAACATCTTGAGGTCCTCGAAGGCAGTTGTCCGTTTGATATGACTAAGGCCCGTGTTGGCGGGGTGGAAGGGGAGCGGGATAAAGGATTGAAAACCGCCTGTCTCGTCCTGAAGCTTGCGTAGAGCCAACAGGTGGTCGATCCGTTCAGCGGGGGTTTCGAGATGGCCGTAGAGCATCGTCGCGTTGGACCTGAGGCCTAAACCGTGGGCGGTTCGCATCACCTCCAGCCAACGCTCGCCACTGGCCTTGTTGGGGCAGACCAGTGACCGTACCCTGGGGCTGAAGACCTCGGCCCCACCGCCGGGAAGGGAGCCCAGCCCGGCGTCCTTGAGCTTGGTCAGCACTTGCTCCAATGAAAGCCCCGAGATCCTGGTGAAGTAGTCGATCTCCACCGCGGTGAAGGCCTGAAGATGCACCGACGGAAGGGCCTCTTTCAGCCGGCGGAGCACCTCGACATAGTACTCAAAGGGAAGGTCGGGATGCAAAGCGCTGACGATGTGCAGCTCGGTCATATCCGGCGGGCCGTTGAGAGCCCGCTCCAAGGCTTCCTCCACGGTCATGGCATAGGCGCCGGGATCGGCGGCGTCGCGGCCGAAAGCGCAGAACTTGCACCGGGATACGCAGACATTAGTCAGGTTGATGTGCCTGTTAACATTGAAAAAAACGTAGTCTTGCGTCTTTTGCTCCTTTACGTAACGGGCCAGCAGCCCAAGAAAGATAAGGTCATTACACTCAATCAGGGCAAGACCGTCTTCCCGGGTAAGACGCTCACCTCTGTACACCTTTGCTTCAACGGCAGCCAGAGCATTTCTCTTCTTGAGTGTCACAAGTCTCCCTCCCAAAGTGGACACTCGCGATTTTTCCAACACCACTTTTAACTTTTATAAAGTGGGCAGGGGAAAGATGACTAGACCGACTAGTCAGTCTAGTTGTAATCATACTGGTTTAGCCACTTTTTGTCAATCCCCGCGTTTTTTGCCAGACCTTTGCCTTTGTTCTCTGGTCATGGTCAGGTCCGTTTTTTTTCCGTGGGACTGGGACCCTAGCAATTCACGACTGGTAGGAGTTGCCGGCCAGTCCCCTTAAAAGCCCCGGTACATCGCCGGGGTTTTACCGGCAGGAATTTCCTTGTCACTCGTAGAAGAGCCGTCTCGGAACCGTTCAAGGGAGGTACTGTCCGATGGTCACCATCACCTTGTACGGTGGCGTCCGTGAGATAGGCGGCAACAAGACCCTTGTCACCGACGGCGACACGCGGCTGTTCCTGGACTTCGGCCTGAGCTTTTCGCGCCGCAGCCTGTATTACCAAGAGTTCCTGAACCCGCGCACGCACAGCGGCGTGCGGGACCTCCTGGCCCTGGGTCTTATCCCGCCGCTGGATAACCTGTACCGGGACGACCCTGTGGGAGGTGTCCCTTTCAGCGGCGCCCGGCCGTTCGTCGACGGCGTGCTGCTCAGTCACCCGCACGCCGACCACGCGTATCATGTATCCCTGATCCACAGCGACATCCCAATCTACGCCAGTGAGGCTGCCCGGCGCATCCTGGCGGCCATGGCCGAGTCCGGACAGTCCAACTTCGAGAACGAAGTTATAGAACACTCCTACCGGGAGCCGGGGAAGTACCAGTATGAGAAACGCCGCCGCACCGTGCACAGCGTCCAGGACGGCCAGGGTTTTTCCGTTGGCGGTATCGAGGTCGAACCGTACAGCGTGGATCACTCCGTCCCCGGCTCGGTCGGGTACATACTCCACACCTCCGCCGGGCTGATCGCGTATACGGGCGACTTCAGGCTCCACGGCACCCACCCGCAGCAGACGGCCCGGTTCCTAGACGCCCTCAAGGAGGTAAAGCCGCGTGTTCTCATCATCGAGGGCACCAACATAGACGAGCCCACCGGGCCCACCGAGGACGACGTCCGTGAAGGCGTTCAGGAAGTGCTCAAGTCCTATTCCGGGCACATGATGTTCTGCACGTTCGCGCCGCGCGATATGTACCGCCTGACCACCCTTTACGAGCTGGCCCGCCGGGCCGGCCGCCAGCTGGTCGTGAGCCACAAGCTGGCCCACCTGTTGAGCTCGCTGGAAGGCTGCGGGTTAAGCGTCCCGGGCCTGGACGATGTGCTCGTGTATAACCCGAAGAGAAGATGGGGCATCTACGACGAAAAGGAATACTCTACTTGGGAAAGGCCGTACCTCGACAGGCACAACGCCGTACGCTGCGACCACCTGCGCAGGGACCGGGGCGATTACCTGATCTACCTGGACTTTTTCAGCCTGGGTGAACTGATCGACATCGAACCGCCGGCTGGTTCCGTAATGCTCCACAGCCAGACGGAACCCTTTAACGAAGAGATGGAGTTCGACTTTGAACGGTTGCGGAACTGGCTGAACCGGTTCGGAATCCGCTACGAGCATGCTCACTCCAGCGGGCATATCTACGGTGACCGGCTACGGGAGGTAATACAGGAGCTGTCCCCCGAGGTGTTGATTCCTATCCACACGGAGCATCCCGAAGCGTTTGCCGGGCTGGCTCAGGAAGTGCTGATCGTGGAGGATGGGGAAGAGGTTGTGCTTTAAATGTGGAGCAGGACTAAAAGAGAAAATTAACCAGTGGCTCGAACGGTCAAGTTGATTGGATAATATCTATGAACTAGGTATGAATAGGCAAATTATCCCTCCCATCGACCATCCTTGAACGTTTTGATCGTTATCAGACCGATGTTTGCTAAGGTTTATCGAAACCAGGAAGATTCCCGAACTTTTGGCCGCCTTCCTATCTCACGATATATTGTTGCCGAAGCTGATTTCTGGTGAAATACGCTACGGAGAAGTTTATCAAGGGTTGGGATGCTATGAGTAGGGAGTCGCGAATCACCCATGTGGCCTTTAGCGATGAGTCCTATTGGAATATAGGACGTTACCGTGCATTAGGCTTAGTTACGATGCCGTATGAAAATGTGACCGAGCTAGAGGAAGAGATTAGAACATTATTAAACGACTCGGGCCTCTCCGAGTTTAAATGGAAGAGGCTGAGTGGAGCGAGAGAACGCTTTGCGGCACTCAAGTTATGTGAGTTTACTGTAGAGGCTGTCTGTCAGGGGAAGCTACGGGTGGATGTGCTTACTTGGGATATAGAGGATAGCCGCCATAAGGTTCCTCGTCGAGACGATGTTGGAAACCTTCAACGAATGTACTATCACCTTTTCAAGTATGTACTACGTAACTGCTGGCCTGACGGCAGTGTATGGGCGTTGTATCCAGATGAGAGTAATACGATGGATTGGGATAATGTTAAGGATTTTCTTGATAGAGTAGATACCGAGATTGAACTTTACCAAGACCTGTTCAGGGGCGGTAAATTTAAACTAAGGTTGATAAGGGAATTTCAGGTTTATGAGATCAAACCGGTCAGTTCGGATTCGTATCCGTTCACACAGATAGCTGATCTATTTGGTGGACTTTCAGTTTTCTCGCGGGTACATTATGACAAGTTTGACGAGTGGCTAACGAAACAGGAAGGCAGCCTTTTCTCACTAAAAGTAGGCGATGAATTGGATGGAATCGCAAGAATGAGCAAGTCTATGCAGGAAAGGTGCTGTGTCCTTGCGCGTTTTGATACACTTTGCAAATCCAGGAAGTTAGGGGTCAGCCTCAAAACAAGAAGGGGTTTATGGACGCCCGATCCCAAAAACCCCATTAACTTCTGGCCGTACACTCCACAACACCCCCTTGATAAGGCGCCTACAAAGAGGTGAACTCTGGAAAATACCGAACAAGTTGCTCTTAGATGGCTCATGAGTTTAAGCTATACAACTAGATTTGCGCCATCCATTGCTCCTAGCGAACCCGATGCAGAACGCAACGACTACGTCCAGGCAATGCTGGACGCCTGCGCCAAGCGCTGGCAGAGCTTACCCCGGGAGGCTGGCTAAGATAGGGGGTGACGGTTTGACGCACAAGGATCGAATATTAAATGCGCTCTCAAGAATCGCTGTGCCGCTGTGCGACGACTGCCTGGCTAAAGTAGCGGACATAAGTCCTCGTCAGACGGTCTACCAGAACTGCACCGCCTTGGCGAAGGCGGGACTGATCGAACGCGGTCAGGGAGAGTGTGCTTTGTGTGGGAAAGTTAAGAAAGTGAGTTGGACAGGCAACTTGATGGACCCTTCTGCTGGTTTCCACGATGCTGCAGGTGTTAAACGGGGTGGAGTATCATCTTCTGATCACAAAATGAAGTCTGATGGGACATTTCCCTGGTTCTGGGAAGGAAATGTCCAAGCCAAACTGGTTACCTACCTAGCAGGCTGCGGCTATTCTATCCGCAGCGTTGCGGACACGATATCCAGGACGCGGGGAAAGGATATAGTTGCCCTTACACCAGAGGGCCGGGAACTCTGGGTATCGGTGAAGGGTTTTCCGGAGAACAGTCCCAACACGCAAGCCCGGCACTGGTTCGCGCAGGCAGTATTCGACGTTATTCTGTACCGCAGCGAGAACCGCACGGTGGAACTTGCCTTGGCCTTACCCTACGGCTTCCCCACCTACGAAAGGCTGACCTCGCGCATTTCTTGGCTTCGCGCTGCTTTACCGTTGAAGATTTTCTGGGTCGACGAATCGGGAAATGTGAGAGAGGCTTGACTTTCTTCCCGCAGTTGAACTCCAACCGCTAAAACCCACTGGTGGTTGAGACGAAACTGCCGGCCTAATAGCGTGCTTGTTGCTTGAAGCTGCTCTATACCTGGCGCTGGGAGATGTGATATTAACGGCCACGGTAAACCGGAAATCATATGGTTGGATTGGGGTGCTGGTACCGGCGGGATAAAGTTTACAGCTGGGACGGGCAGCGGTTCTCCAAGCTCTTTGAAAGCGTTGGCAACAGGATTTTGGTAGATCTCAATTAAATTAAATAGGTGATATCCGTGTTCTTGCCAGAAGCTAAAGGAGAGATCGGAGTGAATCTTTCCCTTGAAAAAATGAGTTGCCGAGCGCTGGGGGCAGTTTCTCTGGTATTGCTAGCCGTCCTGATGGTGATGTTTTCAACAGACGGTTCCCAGGTTGCTTGGGCGGTAGAGGTGCCACCGTACTTCACGGTAAACGAGGTGGAGCGGGTAGACTTCAGCCGCTCAGATACTGAAGACCTGCCGCTATTTCCGGATATGCCGGGGGATCGGGAGAAGATCGAACGGCTCGTAAAGCTCTATAACCGGGCGCGAGTCAGCCTGGGAGAAGAAGTCTCCCTTTACGAGGATGACCCTAATGTCATGCCGTTTTTCCTGAAGAGAGTCACTTTTACCCTCGCTGACGGTGACCGCCTGACCATGATCCTTCATAACGGTGTCAGTTTTTACACTGATACGCCTGATAGGGCCTGGGAGGTAACCAGCCCTGAGGTAAGCAAAGAACTGGAAGAACTGGCCTTAAGCTACTTTGTACCGGCGCAAGGAGTGAAGATAAACAGCCGCCAGTTCCGGATGGGCGAGCAGGTAACGGTGGGCTCCGACTCTGCACGGGAAGAGGAAGCAACCATCCTGTTGATGCCTTCATACTGGCCGGTGACCATTCCCTCGGCCCCTGCGCCTTACCCGGTACCCGAGGCCATCCTAATAGCCACCGTGCCTGTGGAGCACGACCGTTTCAGCTACACCTTTACTTTGGAAGAGGAAATGGGGCAGACGCTGGATGGTTCCCCTGGCAAGATCGGTCCCGGAGCCTGGAGTCTGGTCGTCGTGAGTGGTGGACAAACCATGCTTCCCATAACCATCCTTCCCGCCGGGCAGCAAGAGCCCCGAGCCGTCGTTTATGACAGGGGTAGGGTGTTTACCTGGAGTAAAACAAAGGGAGTAACCGCCGGTGTACCGGTCCATCATGCTGATCAGCCCTTGCTGGTTAGCGAAGCCAAGTGGGGCAGGCCTGTTACCCACGTCAGCCTTAACTTTCTAAAGGACTGGTTGGATATCCCCGTGATAGAGGTGGAACCAGGGCGCTACCGGCTGGGTACTCCAGAACTTGGCTTAACGGTGACTGCTGGCGAGGATACCGCACGGGTGAGCGGGACCATGATCTCCCTCGAGGGAACGTTGTGCAAAAAAGGCGCTACCTGGCAGTTGCCCTGGTCGAGTCTCGGTAACTTTTTTGGCTACCGCGTCCAGTGGCTTGGTCCAGAAACAGTGGCTTTTTTACGCGAGCTGGATCAGCTTCCGGCAGATGTAAATGCTGCCTTGGAGACCAGTACACCCGCGGCGGGCCTTGGGAAGGCCGTAACCGTTACGCTATCTGGCCAAGAGCTAGACTTGGGAACGCAAAAGGCTTATCTCGACCCGATACGCGGCCGGGTAATTGTACCGTTGCGGGCTACAATTGAGGCACTTGGTGGGAAAGTGTCATGGTTCCCCCTAAAACCTGAATACGCCCAAATCGCTGCCGGCCATAACTACGGCCTTCCGCCCACCGGTGAAAGCATCAATGCTTATGTCGATTCGGTTCTGGGGAGCAACCTCTGGCGGGTGTACCTGACACCGGCTAGTGAAGGTAATATCGTGGTTTCTTTACGACAACTGGCCGTGGCCCTGGGTTACCAATTATCCTGGGATGGTTCCCTGGGCAGGGTTGACCTTCATGATGGGAACTGAATTTTCCATTCTTTCATCCTACAGGTAAGTTAAGGGTTTCCGAACCTTTAGAGTTCCTTGATCCCGGTCAGGCCCCTTTTTTTTGTGCGTGGGACTGGCACCTTACCCGTGAGGCCTCCGTATAATTTAGGAGTAGCGGCGGTCTGCGGGGGGTGATTGATAGGTGGGGGCCGCGTTAATGGCTGTGGCTCTTGTGCTGCTGCGGGAGTTATTGTTGCTGGCGGGATACATCACTAACGGTAATACCTTCCCACAGCCACTGACCGAAGAAGAGGAGGCGGAATACCTCAGCTTACTGGCTGCGGGTGACGGCAACGCGCGGAACGTCCTCATCGAGCGTAATCTCCGTCTGGTGGCACACATTGTGAAGAAATTTGACAACACCGGGGAAGATGTAGATGATCTTATTTCGATTGGGACCATTGGACTGATCAAGGCCATCAACACTTATGATAGTAACAAGGGGACCCGGCTGGCCACTTATGCAGCGCGCTGTATTGAAAACGAAATCCTCATGCACCTAAGATCCATGAAAAAGATTCGGAGCGAGGTTTCCCTTTACGACCCCATTGGGGTTGACAGGGAAGGGAACGAGATTACCCTTTCTGATGTCCTGGGCACGGATCCCGACGTGGTTCAGGACCTGGTGGGCAGCAAATTCGAGAGGGGGGTGCTGCTCGAGAAGATCAGTAAACTGGGCGGTAAAGAGAGGAAGGTAATCGAGCTGCGTTACGGCTTGGGCAACGGTATTCGCCGGACACAAAGGGAAATTGCCAAAATGTTGGGGATATCGAGATCCTATGTTTCGAGGATTGAAAAGAAGGCTGTCACAAAACTCTGCAAGGAATTGTTCCTGGAAGGCTATCACTGAAACCAAAGAAAACAATACGGGTATTTGAGAGTGGTGCGGGTCAAAAAAGCCTGTACCACTTTTGTGTGCGCCCAGCATGTCCACTGAGCCGATGAGCTAAAACGAGTTCTGTCGCCTAACAAGCGGGAAGACAATCCGTAGTCAGGGGCGCCACTGGCAAGAGTGGGGTCTGAAAAAAGCCAGTTTCTTTTGTAGAACGCAAAGCGCAAACATTAACCAGGTAGTGGTACTACAAGATCTTCCGGTCGCGGTAGTACAGCATCGATTAATATGAAAAGGAATTGGAGGTAAAAAAGCGTATCCTCCAAGTAAACAGTACATCATCAAAGGGACCTAAATGGTGTAGATGGAAAGAGACGCCTTGAAGATAAGAGTACCTGTGTTTGGCAAGGGGAAACTACTCAATTTGGCAATGAAAAAGTGCAGAGGTCAGAAGGGTGCTATCCGGCCGCAGAGTGAGCCGCTGAAAAAACAGCGGCTTTACCTCCAGATGTATACCGAGACAGAAATCTTGCCCGTAAGGGCTATTGCTCCGATGCCGTGGAAAGCAGCTGTATCAAAGCCTTCGCGTCAGTCAGTGGTTCAGTGAGTACCGGTACACTGGGCCAAAGGGCCCTCCTGGAAGGAGACCCCGAACGGATCCTTTGTTGGTAACCTTATGGTCTGATAAAACATTCCAGAAGATTATTAGTTATCAAAATAAAAGGGACGGAATCCTGTGGTATTGGAAGGAAATCCAGGCATTTCCGCCAAATAATTCTAATTGTTCACTGTGCTAGGCAGTTGTTGTCATCACGCGCGAGATGATGACCCCAAAACTTGGACGTTTGGTCTGGAATATTGATGCAAACTGCGATACGGGACTGCAAGACCGAAAGGGGCAAAAACAATGGGTAGTAATAATAACTTTGCTGACAACATATATATTTGGCCGTTGTTTATTTACCCTAATTATAGCGAAGGTCGGTCGGTGCTATGGGAACCATATCGACCAGACAAAGTAAAGGAAATGGGCACCAAAAGCGTATTGAAAACATTACTAACTATGATCGAAAAGGAAGTAAAGGAAGAAACACTTCCCTTTGATCTACGAGAAATTGTTTACTATATCATCTTTCCTGAGGGTAGGAAGCGTGAACCTTTTGAGAAAATGCGGTTCGCCATTGAAACCATGCTAGAAGGATTAGAAATAAAACAGTATGAAGCATGGGAAGAAGAACACCGGAGACAACTGCTCGATACCATACAAGAAAAGAAAGAATCCTTGGGATTGAACCCAGTGATAGAATGCTACACTGGCCTGGGTTCTGATATAGATGATGGTTGGGTGCGCAATCCAAGGACCCTACCTGAAGCATATTTAAGAAAAAGGAGTAGTCTTAAATACGACGTAATTCTTCCGGCCTATTCAACATTAGGAAGCCGTTGGCTGCTGGATAGGGTTAGGAGCCTAATTCCACAAGCAACCGTGAACCCGATTATGTCCTTCGTTGATGGAACAAAACCTATACCATCTCCTAAGGATTACTATGAGGTGGTTTATCAATCCTGGGACACCCCGGTTATCTGGGCAACCATAAAATTGAAAGATAAAGGTCAAGAAGAGTCTTTGATTGACCTTATTCAATGGTGGTTACAGTGGACGCATCCTCTTAATGCACTTGGTGAGCTTTTTTATGAATGGCAAGTAGAAGACGTAACAGAGGAAGCCTTCAACTCCTTTATAGCGAGCGTTCTACCCGATTACGAGGAAGCATACCCCCAGGCTCAACTCGATGGTAGGGCCCACCTCTGGCCTTTATATACCGATTCGGCTTATCCGACACTTTATGATTCCGAGCTAGCATTACACGTATTACCATACCCATTTAGCCAGATGTACGCACTATGTCGAGAGCGGTTTGATCGACGTAAAGATGATATGCTCGAGGGTTTGATCCACAGTGCTGAACGCATTATTGCGTTCATGGCAATCTGTATCGTGCGGCTCCTGCAGGAGGAGCAAGGAATCAAGATATCCGAGGTATTAGACAACTGGGAAGAGATGAGCCTTGGTTCATGGGTTAAAATTTTGAAGCATACGGGGAATGAGATGGAAGGAGGGGAAGGTAACACCAGTAGGCTATTACCTCTATTCCTGAAATTATTTGGGTCTAACCAGGTCAAAGAAAGCTGTGCTAGAATTCTTTCCCTCCGTAACGAAAAGGCTGGTTTGCATCCGTACACTACACTCCCTCGTACCAAGAAAATTAGATTAGCTGAAGAATACTGGTCAGACCTGGAGATATTATATTTTTTCATGGCTCTTGTTTTTCAGGACTGCTCGCTGGTTTTACCCGAACTATCTCCTAAGGGTACCGTTGCTATTAGATATTTTAAAGGACCCGTATGTACGCATGTTGAACCAGGTCGGTATCCGATTTTCGACCCTAGTATTGAACCCTGGGAGCCAGCGCTTCTTGTCAAATCTGAGAAGCATACGCCCCTAATCTCACTCTACCCCTTGCTTATTTGGGTAGAGTGTCAGGTTTGTCAAATGGACGAGCTGTTTTTCTTTGTCCGACGCGATCGACGGGAACGAAAAGCAGTGTACATGAGTTTATCGACCCATCACGAATACCGTAGCAGAGATATGCTGGAGGTACTATATGATTTTGTCCCTTTGCGGTAGGTTGACGGTCTATGTCTTGCCAGCTTCATAGTAGCCTTTCTGGTGTTCTTGGGGTTGTTAGGGACAATATCTTGTGCGGTGCTGGTGTTCAAGAGGCGGGATGTCGAGTCCTTTTTGCTTCAGCGTGTGTTCTACCAGGAGTGGGATTGTTTCATCAAGGCAAGTGGCTAGGAGTCCTGTCGAAGTAGCTCTGTAAAGATTTTAACAAGGTGAGGGTCGAACTGCTTCCCCGCACCCCTCCTCAATTCCTCCAGAGCCTTTTTGCGAGGTAAAGCTTTCCGAGAGGGGTGAGCCGTCGTCATCGCTTCATAAGCGCCAACTATGGCTAGAATGCGACTTAGGAGATGGATCTGGTCTTCCCGCAGCCCTCGAGGATAACCTTGCCCATCCCACCGTTCGTGGTGCTGAAGAATAGGCTCAGCTACCTTAGCCAGCACGCCAGAAGAAAGGGCCATGCGGTATCCAACCTCGGGGTGACGCCGGACTTCCTCTTTTTCCTCTTCACTGAGAGGACCAGGCTTGAAGATGATGTGGTCCGGTATTTCCAGCTTTCCGATGTCATGCATGTCCACCAGGAGACGGAGGGTCTCCATCTCTTCACGCGACAGCCCGACGGCTTCGCCCAGCTTGCAGGCCAATTCTTTCATGCTCTCCGTGTGAAGGTCTTTCTTTGTGAGAATTGTCTTGAGCGACCGGATTGCCGCTGATCGCGGTTCTTGTCTCCTGGCGATCTTGTTCCTGTACATAGCATCGTCAGCTTCTTTATAGGTCTCATGCAGGGAGCATGAAGCATTTTCCGCTGTTGCCGCTCCCACCGAGATTCCCAAGGGAAGATCCGGGTGCTGCGCATTGTCCTTTTCTATAGCCTTCATTATGCGGCGGACAATTTCGCCCGCCGCTTTCCGGTCCGCCTGGGGTAAAATTAGGGCAAACTCGTCACCACCGACCCGGGCTACCACGTCGGCCCCCCGGATGCAACTCGCAAGCACCCTGGCCACGCGGCGTAAAAGCTTGTCGCCCCGCTCGTGCCCAAGCACATCGTTAACTATCTTTAGATCATCCAGGTCGCAGAGAACGAGGCTGATAGGGTAAGAGCGACCCTTTCCCAGCCGCTGCAGTTCTTCCTCGAAGTATGCGCGGTTGTAAACCCCGGTAAGAGCATCGTGGGTGCTTAGATACCTCAGTTCCTCCTCCATCTTCTTACGCTCCCCAATGTCGCGGATACATTGGACTGCTCCGAGCAGGTTCCCCTTCTGGTCGTAGACCGGGACCGCGAGGGTCCAAAAATGAAGTCCCCTGCCGCCGCAAGCAAAGGGAGCAAAACCTTCACCGACAAGCATGTGACCCTTCCTCTCGATCTTCTCGTACTCTTGCTCCCACTCTTTCCCATTTCCCAGCACGAAGTTAACGAGGAGGGGTCTGGGCTCTCCGTAGAAGGGAGTACCAGAAGCGTAGGCACCTCTGCCCAAGATCGCTTCTTTTTTGACTCCCGTCATCTCTTCTGCGGCCCGGTTCCACACGACTACCTTTCCATTGCGGTCAACGGCAATGGTGGCATCTGGCAGGGAATCGACAACCCTTTCGAGAAGCCTGAGTTTCCCCGCTAGACCTTCCGGAGAAAACACCGTACTGCCACCCAGTAGGTACTCCAGGAATTCCTTGGCCGTATTTGTCTTGTCTTCCGGTAGAGCTTCCACTAGTTGGTGAAGCTCATCTTTCTTCAGGCTCAAATCAACACACCCCCGTATCCTTGCCGTCCTCTGGGAAGAGCACAGCGGAGAGTTTGCTGATGATTCTGACGGCCGACAGTACAAGTTGCCTCTCGATGTAATTTCGTTCATACCAAAATTCGCCGTCGGGTGTCTGCCTCCTTTTCGCGGTGGCTACAGATAAGGATCTTTTTCATTAGACCAATTTAAGCTTGCAAAAAAGGATTTTGGCTTTTGAAGGAGAATAGTGGAGACCAAAGCATTTTATGCAAATAACGAAATTACATTTCGAAAATAGAGATAAAGGGCGGGACAGATGGAACAAAACAGTATCCTCAAGACCCTGGATCGAGGGCTTACGGTTCTACTTAAGTTTCTGGACAAGCCGGAATGGACCCTTTCTGGGCTCGCACAGGACCTGGGCCTTCACAAGAGCATCGTCTTCCGCCTTGTTACTACCCTGGAAAGGCGGGGCTTTGTGGTTAAGGGCGAGGACAGAGTTTACCGCCTTGGGCTCAGGGTCTTGGAACTTGGAAACGTCGCGTACAAACAGATTGATCTGCGCAGGGCCGCTTATCCTGTCCTCCAGAAACTGGTAAATGAGACTCGAGAATCGGCCTTTCTCACTGTAGTCAGTGGGGATGAGGCAGTGTGCATAGATAAGGTCGACAGTCCTCACAACATCAAGCTGACACTGGAGATTGGAGGCAGGAGCCCCCTCTACGCTGGGGCGTCAAACAAGATCCTCATGGCCTACCTTCCAGGGGAACGGATCGACGAGATCGTCGCCAGGGGACTTCAGCCCATCACGCCACAGACCATTACGGATCCAGCTGAACTGAAAGGGAATTTGGCCGAGATTCGGCAGCAGGGATGGTGCTTCAGCTGCGGGGAGGTAACTCCCTCGGCTTCTGCAGTGGCCGTACCGATTAGGAACGGCCGCGGACAGGTCATCGCAGGCTTGAGCGTGGCTGGACTTGACGCCAGATTTACTAAAGAGAAAATCTCTGGATTGGTGCAGGCCCTAATGAAAGCCTCCGAGGAGATATCCGGTCAGCTTCTGGGTTGGAGTGAGTAGCTCTAAGGGAGATGGGGGTGATGCCCAGGCAAACCATGAAAGTCACGTGGCCAAGAGGAAGGGAAGCAAAACAAGGGGGGGTAGTATCGTGGGTCGTTTTGGCAGGGGTTTTCTGGTTGTATTGTTGGTACTTGTTCTCACCCTTCTGGTAGGGTGTGGGCAGGAAGAGGTGACAGAGGAAGAGCAGCAGGGAGAAGGGACCAAGAGTGAAAAAGTAGTCTTTACCTACCTTGAAGGCCAGGTAATTGGGACGATAGACCCAGCAAAGCACGTAGATGAAAGTTCACTACATGCGGTCATTAACCTCTATGATCCCTTGTTGTTCCCCAAGATTGAGGAGGGTTCCATGGAACCCGGACCGCACGTGGCCAGGGATTGGGAGGTTTCACCGGACGGAAAAACGTATACTTTTTACCTGCGCGACGATATCAAGTTTCACAACGGTGACCTGCTGACTGCTGAGGACGTCAAGTTCTCTATGGATCGAAACCTTGCGCTCAAGAAAGGTTTCTCTTGGCTCTGGCAGGGCGTGGTAAAAGAAACAGAAGTAATTGACGAACACACCGTTGCCTTCCACCTCGAGCAGCCGTACGCCCCGTTCTTGTCCACGCTGATCCAGCTCTTCATCGTCAACAAGGACGAGGTCTTGGCCCAAAAACAAGATGGAGAGTTTGGGGAGTTCGGGGACTACGGACAGGCTTATCTTGAGAACAATGAGGTCGGCTCTGGCCCGTACAAGATGAAGAGCTGGAACCGCGGTTCAGAGTTCGTCTTCGAGAAGTTCGAAGATTACTGGAAGGGCTGGGAGCCCGGTCAGATAGATGAGGTCCACTACAAGATCGTCCTGGAAGAGGCCACCAAGAAAACCATGCTCAAGTCGGGCGAGGCTGATATGGCCGACCAGTGGATGTCCATTGAGAGCTTTGAAGAGCTCGAGAAGACGCCTGGTGTTGTGGTAGACAAGGCCCCCAGTGTGCAGCTCTTCCACCTTCCAATCCATACACAAAAGCCGCCGACAGATAACATCCACGTCCGCAGGGCTATAGCCTGGGCCTTTGACTATGAAACCGCCAACGAGATCATGGGTGGGGTGCAGGCGCAAGGCCCTGTTCCAAACTTGGCCTGGGGGCACAAGGATGATGTATTTGTGTTCCATCGAGACCTTGACAAGGCCAGGCAAGAGCTGGCCGAGTCGGGGTACAAGCCGGGCGAGATCAAACTGCAGTACGTGTACGCATCCTCAGTGCCCGTGGAGCGGAAAATCGGCCTGCTGCTCAAGAGTAATCTAGAGGAGATCGGTATTGAAGTGGAGATCATACCTGAGCCTTGGGCCAGGATGACGGAGATGGCCGCAAGCAAGGAAACCACTCCCCACTTCATGGCCATCTACGACACCTTAAAATATCCCCACGCCGACAGCCATACGTATGGGCTGTATCATCCCGATTCTCACGGCAGCTACAGGTCTACCGCGTGGCTTGACGTGCCAGAGATCACACAGACCCTGGAAGCTGCCAGGAGGGCTGTTGATCCCGCTGAACAGCTCGAACTGTACAAGAAGGTCCAGGAGCTTGTTGTGGAACAGGTACCCAGCATTTACGTCACCAATCCCATGCACCGTATTGCGTACCGTGATTACGTAGAGGGTTACACCTTCGTGGGGCTGCTTGGGTACGACCTCTGGTTCCCAAGCTTCAGAATCAACAAGTAAGAAGGTTAGGGGATGGGGGCTGCGCCGGGATTTCCGGCGGGCCCCTTCTCTCCCTGGAGAAAGTGTTCTTGGGGGCTTTTGGATGACAAGGGACTACCTCATCAAGCGGTTATTGCACGTGATTCCAGTCCTACTGGGACTTTCGATTTTGATCTTCGTCATTTCAAGGGTGATGCCTGGGGACCCGGTACGCCTTGCTCTGGGGCCAGAGGCGACCAAGGAGCA
>SESX01000002.1 GCA_004367365.1 Candidatus Acetocimmeria pyornia | reverse complement strand
ACCATCCTTCCCTCAATGAAGGCCCTCGTCCGGTCATCCTCAGGGGCGTGGAAAACCCTTTCGGTGGGTCCTTTCTCCACCACTCGTCCGTTGTAGAGGAAGATGACTTCATCAGCCAGCCGCTCGGCCTGAAAAAGGTTGTGGCTGACGAGGATGATGGTAGTACCATCCCTCTCGTGCATGGTCCGGACCAGGTTTTCAATGGTGGCTACGTTGGCGGGATCCAGGTTGGCGGTAGGCTCGTCCAGGAGGAGGACCCGGGGCTTTAAAACCATCGCCCGCGCCAGGGCAAGGCGTTCAGCCTCCCCCCCGGAGAGGGAAAGGGCGCAGTGTTGGGCTAAATCCTTCAGGCCCACGTCCTTCAGGGCAGAGAAAACCCTCTCTTTGACAACGGCCGGATTTAGCCTTCTGGCTTTCAGTCCAAAGGCCACATTCTCGAAGACCGAGGTGTTGAAAAGGACGGTTTTTTGAAAGACCATGGTCATCTGCCGCTGCAGGGCCAGCCTCCTGGTGCCGTTGACAGCTGTATCCTCACCCAGGAAAAAGATCTGCCCCTCGGTGGGCTCCTCCAGGAGGTTGAGGAGGCGAAGCAGGGTCGTTTTACCGGCACCGCTGGGCCCCATGATACCGTAGATGCGGCCCTCTTCGAAGGCCAGGTAGTCTATCTTCAAGACCTCCCGGCCCTGGTACGATTTTTTGAGGTTCATGATTTCAAAGAGCTTCGGACTCATTCAGCATCCACCGTTCCCTGGAGGTGATAGAGAAAAGAATTGACAAAAAAGGCCAAGAGGAGAAGAATGAGGCCGAGCCCAATAGCAGACTCGAAGTTGCCCCTACGGGTCTCCAGGACAATGGCCGTGGTCATTACCCTGGTATACCCTTCGATGTTCCCACCCACCAGCATCACCGCCCCCACCTCGGCGATAACCCGGCCAAACCCGGCAACGACAGCCCCGGTGATGGCCGGGCGTGCCTCCCGGATCACGGTCCAGGCCACGGTGGCCCCACTCGCCCCCAGGGTGACCGCGGTCTCGCGGATTTCGCGTTTTTTCTCCCGCACCGCCACCATGGTCAAGCCGGTGATAATGGGCACGGCCAGGAGGGTCTGGGCGATAATCATGGCGGTGGGGGTAAAAAGAAGGTCCAGTACCCCCAGGGGCCCCTGGCTGGAAAGGATAAGGTAAAGGAAGAGACCGGCAACTACCGGGGGGAGGCCCATGAGGGTGTACACCAACTTGCTGACCCACCGGACCCGGCGGGCCGGCACAAGACCCAGGTAAGTCCCGAGGGGAATGCCCAGGAGGCCAGCGATGAGTACCGCCGAGCCTGAGACCAGGAGGGATAAGCCCACGATCCCCATCATCTCCGGGTCGAGCCGGATGATTAACCTCACTGCCTCCATAGTGCCTTGCCAGATTTTATCCATGACACCCTCCAACCAACCCGGCTGCAGGAACAAGGTGGAAACCAAGCCTAAGAAAGAAATAAAGTAGCCACCCCTACTGCCCGGCATTGGGGACAAAGAGCCTCTCCCCGTACTTCGCATAGGTACCGATGATCTCCTGCCCTTCAGGTGAGACCATAAACTCGATAAGCTTCCTGGCCCCCTCGTAGTTTACCCTGGGGTGTTCTTTCGGGTTGACAGCCATGATGCCGTACTGGTTGAACAGAAAGGGGTCTCCCTCCACCAGGACCTCAAGGTCAAGCTTGTCCTTCAGGGAAATGTAGGTAGCCCGGTCGGTCAGGGTGTAAGCCCTCCTCTCGTTGGCAATACGCAGGGTATCACCCATCCCCTGGCCGACAGACAGGTACCAGGCGCCTGCGGGCTCGATGCCGGCCTTCTTCCAGATGGCGGCCTCCTTGATGTTGGTCCCCGAGTTGTCCCCGCGGGAGACGAAAGGCGATCCGGTACGGGCGATCCTTTCGAAGGCCAGGGCAGCATTCTTCACACCCTGGATTCCGGCCGGGTCGGAGGCCGAACCGACGACAACAAAATCGTTGGACATTACATCCCGCCGGTCGACGAAATAGCCTTCCTCCACCAGTCTTAGTTCCATTTCCTTGGCATGCACCAGCAGGACGTCGACATCTCCCCTCTTACCAAGCTCTAGGGCAGCCCCGGTTCCCCTAGGCAAAATTTTCACCTCATACCCGTACTTCTTTTCAAAAGCCGGGATCAGAACGTCCAGGAGCCCGGAATCATAGGTACTGGTGGTGGTAGCCAAGAGGAGTTCCAGACCCTCTGCCGCCTGGGAACCGGACGCCTCGTCAGAACCTCCAGCACCACACCCCGCCCCTGCAAAAACCAGGAGCCCAACCAGGCCCAAAACCAGAACCTGCCTCCCGCTGAAGCCAACACCACCCTTGCCCGCTACCCTCAACCCCACCTCTCCTTCCCTTCCCTGGTCACCGGCCTTGTCTTGCCGGCACCCAAGGCAAGTGCCCGACGCCGAATCTCCCAGGAGCAATGCCCAAGCACCCTGGCTGCTGTCTGGAGCCTGGTGCATGGAGTTGGACACCGTGCTCACCGGGGAACATAAAGAAAAAACCGGGGCCCACTGCAGAAAGGCCCCCGGTCAAAGGGTTCTTGGTCCTCCTCCTTTCCACAATGGGGGGCGGGTCGGTTTCCCGGCCCACCGTTTGCCGCCTTGAGGCGGCAGCGGCTGGTGGTCCTAGGAGCACCTTTTCGCTCCCTTAGACCGGCCAGCTCGGAGACCTTATTTCACTGTCCAGATCTCAATGAATTCGAGTCGGGATCCTAATTTTTTCTGAACCCGATTCTCCCCCGGATTCTGTAACCACTCCCAAGTTTAATTGTATAACGTCCTGACCCCAAGGTCAAAGGTTGGAAGGATTACCCTGCCGGACCAGGCGTCTAGACCAGAGGTAGGCCCCAGGCCCGAGCCACGCCCTTCCACCCCTGCTTAAGCGGGGTAGTAACCAGGTCCCCCTTCTTCAGCCGCCTCTTCCGCCAGGTCGTAGTCAACCCGGGTTTTCTTGGCCAGGCGCTCCTTGAGAAACTTCAAGGCCACTTGGGGGAAAAGAGCGTAGGAGATGACATCCTCGTCCGATTCCATGTACGGGGCAACCTCTTCCCTGGCCTTGGGAAGTTCGGGCTCCAAAAGGTCTGCCGGCCGGCAGGTAATGGTTTCTCCGGTACCGATAATCTTTTTCTTAACCTTTTCGTCAATGGGTGCCGGGGGCCGGCCGTAGTAACCACCGAGATAGTTCTTGACCTCGGTGGCCACCATCTTGTAGCGCTCACCCATGAGGACGTTCAATACCGCCTGGGTGCCGACGATCTGGCTCGAGGGTGTCACCAAGGGCGGGTAACCCAAGTCCTTGCGCACCCGGGGCACCTCCTCCAGCACCTGGTCCAGTTTATCCAGGGCGTTCTGCTGGGACAGCTGGGAAATGAAGTTGGAGATCATTCCACCCGGGATCTGGTAGCGGAGGACATGGGGGTCCACCGTCCCGGCCGCCACGTCAAATTCCCTGTATTTTTTCCTGACCTCTTTGAAATAGGCCGCAATCTCGGAAAGGAGCTCCAGGTTCAGGCCGGTGTCGTAAGGGGTCCCCTGGAGGCTTGCCACCAGGGTCTCCACCGCCGGCTGGGAAGTAGCCAGGGCAAGGGAGGAGACGGCCGTATCCACCGCGTCCACCCCGGCTTCGATGGCCTTGAGGTAGCTCATGGAAGCCATTCCGCTCGTGTAGTGGCAGTGGAGCTGAACCGGAATAGACAAGGCTTTCTTCAGCTCGGTGATGAGCTCGTAGGCAGTAAAGGGGTCCAGGATTCCAGCCATGTCCTTGACGCAGATGGAATCGGCCCCCATTTCCTCCAGCTCCTTGGCGGTGGAAACATAGTGGGCAATATCGTGGACCGGGCTGGTGGTGTAGCTGACCGTGGCCTGGACGTGGGCCCCCTCCTGCTTGCTGACCTCGATGGCTTTCGCCATGTTCCGGGAGTCGTTGAGGGCATCAAAGATGCGCATGATGTCGATCCCGTTGCCCACGGCACGCTTGATGAATTCCTCGACCACATCATCGGCGTAGTTCTTGTACCCAACCAGGTTCTGCCCCCGCAGGAGCATCTGGAGCTTGGTCTTGGGGATATGCTTGCGGATCTGGCGCAGCCTTTCCCAGGGGTCCTCGCCGAGAAACCGGAGGCAGCTGTCAAAGGTAGCCCCACCCCAGACCTCCAGGGAGTGGTAGCCAACAGCATCGATCTTTTCGGCAATGGGCAGCATGTCCTCGGTTTTCATCCTGGTCGCCAACAGGGACTGGTGGGCATCCCGGAGGGTGGTATCGGTAATCCTCAGCTTACTCGCCTTTTTTTCTTTCATTAACTTCACCCCTAACCACAACCTTTTTGAAAGGGCCGCTGCCCGGCCCTGCTGACCACCTTCATTGGTGCAGTATTTATTCTTGCTGCCCCGCTTTTTTCCTCCCCTTCAAGGCCAACAGGATCAAAACCTGCCTGGAACCAGGCCCGGAAAACCGGGAAGGTCCTGAAGGAAAGAAGCAAAGAAGGCGACAGTCAGCCCCACCAGCAGGGCAACTGCAGCAAAAAGAACAAGGCCAGGCACGAAAAACGTGGCCACCGCCCGGGCTGTCGAGACCTGGTAGGTCTCCCGGATGGCCACGATGACCAGGACTATCCCCCAGATGCTCAGCCCCAGGGAAAGGAGGGTGGTTACCCAGCTTCCCACAAACCTGCCCAAAAGGGCGACCGGGCCCTCGAAGACCCGCGGCAGGACCGCCAATCCCAGCAGGACAAAAAGGGTGTAGCCCCGGCCCCTTCCCCCCAGGAACTCGGCAGTGAGGCCAAGCACCGCCGCGCTCAAGAACCAGAAAAAGTAGCTCCCAACCAGGAGGGCAAAGATCAACAGGGTGGGGGAAAGACTAAGATGGCCAAACTGCGGGGAGACAAAGGGCGGCATCAGGGCAAGGTTGCTGATCCCGCTCAAGACCTGGACCACGGTGAAAACAATCACCGCCGTCAGCAGGGGTGGTTCATGCACCAGGCGGCCCATGGTCCGGCCGGGCTGGAACAAAACCCCGTACAGGATCTCCACGGCCCCAGCGGGGTCACCCTCCGGCTCGAACCCTCCTGCCGGCCCCTCCTCGTAACCTGCGGTTCCAGGCTCCATCTCCCGGCCCGGCCCGGATCCCGACCCCAGGCCGGTTCTTTCATCTTTTTCCATGAAAACGAAACCTCCCAAACCCAAAAGTGGGGCTTCAACCCCGGCAGGATACCAGGATCACCCCAAGTATTTCCACTACCCAGGCCACCTAGCGGACCAGGCGCACATCCCCCTTCCAGCGCAGGGTGAGGAGCCACTCGGGAACCAGTCCCTGCCCAAAAAAGGCACCTCCGGCCTCACCCAAGAGCCTTTCTATGGGTGACAGGCGACCAAACTCCCGTATCTCGAACCGGTCCTCGATCCCGGCCAGGCGGGCCGCCAGGCGAACAGCGTCACGGAAATTCCCCATCTGGTCGACAAGCCCCAGTCTTTCGGCCTGCCGTCCAGTGAAAATACGGCCGTCGGCCAGGTTCACCACCTGGTCCCGCGGCAGGTTCCGGCCTTCGGCAACCACCTCGACAAACTGGTCAAAGATATCGTTGACCATCTCCTGCAGGATCGTCCGCTCTTTTTCTGTCAGTTCCCGGGCCGGCGACCCCATATCCTTGTGGGCCCCGCTCTTGATGACCTCGTAGTCGATCCCTACTTTGCGGTAGAGTTCTTCAAAATTGCCCAGCTGCATGATGACCCCGATACTCCCGGTAATGGTGGCGGGATTGGCCACAATCCGGTCCGCGTTGGCAGCTACCCAGTAGCCACCAGATGCAGCCACATCACCCATGGAGGCCACCACCGGCTTTCCGGCCCTTCTCAGTCGTTGCACCTCGGCCCCAATCTCCTGGGAAGCCGCCGCACTCCCGCCTGGGCTGTTGATCCTAAGAACCACGGCCTTGACCTCAGGGTCTTTCCGGGCTTCGTTCAGGTAATTCAGGACCTGGTCAGAGCCGGTCACGAGCCCGCTCAGCAGCCCGCTCGAGTTCCGGCCCCCGACGATGGTTCCTTCAATATAGATGATACCGACGGCACCTCGGCTTTTGGCCGCCAGGCCCGGTCCAGGGCCCTTGGGTCCTACCAGCAGGGCCGCCAGAGCCGAGACCAGCACCAAACCCAGGATAACGATTACCACCCAGCGCTTTTTCAAATTTGATTCCCCCCGGCCATAGCATTTGCCGCCAGTTCCAAACTATCCTCGGCCCGGTGGATCCCTGGATCTATTTTGTTTTCTCTATTTCTACCAGTACCAGCATATTCCTTTGCCGCCCGCAAATCTCCTGCTCAGATCTTCCCATCGATGCCATCTCGAAGGTTCGAGGACACGGGGGCATATTCCCCACCGGCCGAAATACAATCTTTAAGGGCGAGTTTAAGGCGGCCTTGTGTAGCAAGCGGGTTAGCCTATGGTGGTGTCATCATGCAGGAAACTACCACCCGTTTCCGTTTCTTGCGCGTCAATCTCAAGGTCCTGGCCCTTGTTCTTTTGATCGTGGGCGGGCCTTCCTTTGCCCTTTGGCTCAAGGCAGAGGACATCGAACGGTACCTGCACGGGGTCCGGCCGGGGGTAACCCTTGAAGGCCGGGATATGTCTGGTCTCTTCCCGGAGGAGGTCTGGCTGGCAGTCGGAGAAATCGCCCTTAGGGTACGGGTCCAGCCGGTTGATGCCAGGCTCATGGAGGATACGGGAGAGGTCGTCCCGGGTCTCAACGGCCTCGGGGTGGACGTGGACCAGACCGTGGAGGCTGTTCTGAAAGCAGGGCCTGGGGAAAGGGTCAAGGTCATCTACCGGCAGATCCCCCCGGGAAAGACCCTGGAGGACTTCCCGGCAGCCCCCATCTACCGGGGCAACCAGGCCCGGCCCCTTTATGCCCTGATGATCAACCTTGCCTGGGGGGACGAATACCTCCCGGCCATGCTCAAGGTCATGGAAGAACACGGGGTCCGGGCCACCTTTTTTGTGGAGGGAAAATGGCTGGAAAAAGACCCTGCGCGCCGCGGGCTGCTTCAAACCATCGTCGGGAAGGGCCATGAAATTGGCAACCACGCCTACTCCCACCGCCACCTGTCAAGGCTCCCGCGGCCAGAGATCGCCAGGGAAATAAGGCGGGGGGAAGAGGCCATCAAGAAGGCGGTAGGCATCAAGACACGGTATTTCACCCCTCCCTACGGGGAGTACGACCGGGAGGTCCTGGAGGTAGCCCACGAGCTCGGGTACCGGACCATCATGTACAGCTTGGATACCGTGGACTGGATGCGCCCTGGAGTGGACCGGATCCTGAACCGGGTGGTGCCGAAAGCCCACAGCGGGGCCATCGTCCTTTTGCACCCCACTGAACAGTCCCCTGCAGCGCTGGAGGCCATTTTGATCGCCTTCCGGGATAAAGGGCTCTTGGCGGTGACCGTCTCCGAACTTCTTTCGCGGGAACGCAAGCCGGGACCCTTGCCGCCCCTGCTGCAGGATACGCCGCCCCCAGGGTAAGGGCCGGCCCGGGAAGCAGCCTTGAAGCCCCCCGGGCCGCAGTCGAGAGCTTGACTTGTTTTCAGCCTGGTACCATCTCCATTTATCCCCGCTTTGTGCCCTGGTTCTCCAGGGCCGCCCGGACAAAGTCCCGAAAGAGGGGGTGGGGGCGGTTCGGCCTGGACTTAAACTCGGGGTGGAACTGGGTTCCCAAAAACCAGGGGTGGCCAGACAGCTCCATGACCTCCACCAGGCCCCCTTCCGGCCAGATCCCGGTGGCCACCAGGCCCTCGCGGGCCAAATGGTCAAGGTAGGTATTGTTGACCTCAAACCGGTGCCGGTGCCGCTCGCTGACCTCTTCCTGGGCATAAGCACGGTAGGCCAGGGACGGGTTTTTCAGGCGGCACCTGTACACACCCAGGCGCATCGTCCCCCCCATGTTGACCACTTTTTTTTGTTCCGGCATGAGGTCAATGACTGGGTAGGGGGTATCTGGGTCGAATTCGGTGCTGTTGGCACCTTTGAGGCCGCAGACATTCCGGGCAAACTCGATAACCGCACACTGCATCCCCATGCAAAGGCCCAGGAAAGGAACCCCCATTTCGCGGGCATACCGGATGGCATTGATTTTCCCTTCAATGCCCCGGTACCCGAAGGCCCCCGGCACCAGGATCCCATTGACATCATGGAGGTGTTTTTCAGGGGGATCACCTTCCAGGTCCTCTGAATATACCCACTTGATCTCCACCTCGGCATCATTGGCAATCCCGGCATGAACCAGGGACTCGGCCACACTCAGGTAAGCATCGTGCAGGTCCACGTACTTGCCCACCAGGGCGACCTTGGCTTTCCGGGACGGGTTGTGGATCTTTTCCACGATGGTCCGCCACTCGCTGAGGTCTGGCTCCTTGCTGCACCTGAACCCGAAGCGCTGCACCACCAGTTCCCCCAGCCCCTGCTTCTCCAGAACAAGGGGGACCTCGTAAATGGAAAAGACATCCAGGTTCTCGATGACCGCGTTCTTATCGATATCACAAAAAAGGGCGATCTTGTCCTTTATTTCATCGCCCAGGGGATAAGCGGACCGGCAAACAATGATATCGGGCTGGATGCCGATGCTGCGCAGTTCCTTGACACTGTGCTGGGTCGGTTTTGTCTTCAGTTCCCCGGCAGC
Source organism: Candidatus Acetocimmeria pyornia (assembly GCA_004367365.1). GTDB lineage: Bacteria > Bacillota > Sulfobacillia > UBA3575 > UBA3575 > Acetocimmeria > Acetocimmeria pyornia. The sequence continues at coordinate 37,454 of SESX01000002.1, read as the reverse complement.
CTTGATGTACGGGACCAGGGTGACATGGATGTACATCACTGCCTCCCGGCCAATATCACTCTTGAACTGGCGGATGGCCTCCAAAAAAGGGAGGGACTCGATGTCACCAACGGTCCCTCCGATTTCAGCAATCACAACATCAGCGTCGGTTTCACGGGCAACCGCGAAGATGGATTCCTTGATTTCGTTGGTAATGTGGGGAATCACCTGGACGGTTCCACCGAGAAAATCCCCGCGGCGTTCCTTGTTGATGACCGAAGAGTAGATCTTCCCGGTCGTAACATTGTTGATACTGCCCAGGTTCTCATCGATAAACCTTTCGTAATGGCCCAGGTCCAGGTCGGTCTCTGTGCCGTCATCGGTAACAAAAACCTCGCCGTGCTGGAGTGGGCTCATGGTTCCCGGGTCGACGTTGATATAAGGGTCAAATTTTTGGACAGTAACCTTGAGCCCCCGGTTCTTCAACATCCGCCCCAGGGAGGCCGCGGTAATCCCTTTTCCAAGCGAGGAAACAACTCCACCGGTAACAAAGATGAATTTCGCCACGATTGATTAGCTCCCCCCACCCCATTTATGCCACAATAACAACAAAAAAATTTCTAGCGGTCAGCACTAGAATACCGGTATCGTTTTTCTTTTCCAATTTCATTTCCTGTCCTGGCGGGTCAGCCCGTTTCCCCCAGGTACCGCTACCATTTTATCTTTTCGCTCTACCCGATGTCAAGAAAATGAGACTACCCCATCCCGCTCAAGGTTTTCAATTTCCCCTGGCTTCAAACCCAGGATTCCCCCCAAAACCTCCCGGTTGTGCTGTCCCAGGGTTGGGGCCGGGTCAGTGGTGGTCCTGTTGGTCTCGGAAAACTTCACCGGGCAGCCGGGGACCTTGATGCGGCCGGCCTTCGGGTGGTCAAGCTCCACGATCATCTCCCGGGCGAGAACCTGTGGATGGCGGCAGACCTCGTCCACCCCGAGAATGGGCCCACAGGGAATACCGGCCTCCTGGAGCCTTTCCAACCAGTACCCCGTACTTTTGGTGGAAAAGGTTCCCTCCAGTGCTTCCAGGAGCTCCTGGTGGTTTTCGGTGCGGGAAGCATTGGTGGCAAAGAGGGGGTTCCCAAGAAGGTCCTCCCGGCCGATGACACGGCACAGCTTTTCCCAGAGGGTATCGTTCCCCGCGGCCACAATAAAGTATCCGTCAGAACCCGGGAAAACGGCAAAGGGGGTGATGGAAGGGTGGCGGTTTCCCACCCGGGTGGGAAGCTCACCGGTGACCAGGTACCGCGTGATGGCGTTCTCCAAGATGGCCACCTGGCAGTCCAGCATGCTGACGTCCACCTTCTGCCCCCGGCCCGTCCTCTCCCGGGCCTGGAGGGCAGCCAGAACCCCGATGGCGGTAAAGAGGCCGGCGGTGATATCCCCGATGGAACTCCCCACCCGGGTGGGAGGGCCGCCCGGCGCGCCGGTGAGGCTCATGATTCCACCCATGGCCTGGACAATGAGGTCGTAGGCCGGGCGGTCCCGGAGGGGCCCGGTCTGTCCAAACCCTGAACACGAGGCATAGATGAGTTTCGGGTTTACCCGGGCCAGTTCCTCGTAGCCAAGGCCCAGGGCTTCCATGGTCCCGGGCCGGAAATTCTCGAGCAGGATATCCGCCTTCTTGACCAGGGACTGCAGGATCCCCTTACCGGCAGGCTTTTTCAGGTTCAGGGTGATCCCCTTCTTGTTCCGGTTCAGGCTCATGAAGTAGGTGCTTTCACCTTGGACATGGGGCCCAAAGGCACGGGCGTCGTCCCCGCGACCCGGGTACTCGACCTTGATCACCTCGGCCCCCAGGTCGGCAAGAACCATCGAGCAGAAAGGTCCTGCCAGGACCCGGGTGAGGTCCACCACCCGCACCCCGTCCAGGGGGCCACCGTTGTCACCCCTCACTAGGACCCTGGCCCCCTTCCTCGGCCCCCCGCACCGTCTTCGGCTTCACGGTTTGCCGCCGCGGTTGCGCCCGGCACCTGAACCCCTTCCGGCGCGCCGGTGGTTTCCACCGGAACCAGGGGTTTCTCGTTCACGACCAGCTTGAAGACATCGGGACGAGCATAGTGCCCCACGACGTCGAAATCATACTTCCCCTGGGCAATGAGGGAGAGGTCCAGGTCGGCCACCAGGATCCCTTCCTCGCCGAAAAGGGGACCGGCCACGTATTCGCCCATGGGATTGACGATGGCACTGCCCCCGCGGGAGATGACCTCCGGGGCCCCTTCCAGTTCCTCCATCACCTCCAGGTCCTGGGGGTACATGTCCCTGGTCACGTACTGGCAGCAGGAGAGAACAAAACACCGGCCTTCGCAGGCAATATGGCGAATGGTAGCCTGCCAGGAATCCCGGGAATCGGCCGTGGGGGCCAGGTAGAGCTCGACCCCCTTGGCGTACATGGCCATCCGGGCCAGGGGCATGTAGTTTTCCCAGCAGATGAGGGCACCCACCCGACCCATCTCGGTCTTTAGAACCGGCATCGTGCTCCCGTCCCCCTCACCCCAGAGGTAGCGCTCGGCAGCAGTGGGTTTAAGCTTGCGGTGCTTGCCCAGCAGGGAGCCGTCAGGACCGAAGAAAAGGACCGTGCAGTAAAGGGTACCGCCACTGTAGGTGGTATCACGCTCAATAACCCCGACGGCCACGTAGGCACCTGCCTCGCGGGCAGCCACGCCCATGGCCTCGGTGTCCGGGCCCGGGACCTCTACAGCACTGCGCCAGTACCTGAGCCACGCCTTTCGGCCCAGCGGTTCCCTTCTGCCCACCGTGGTGCCGAAATAAAGCCGCCACGGGTAAGCGGAAACAAAGGCTTCCGGAAACATAATCAGGCGGGGCTTTTGCTGGGCAGCTTCCCGGATGAGCCGGCAGACCTTCTCGACGGTAGCCTGACGGTCCATGAACACCGGGGCCGACTGGACAACTGCTACCCTGGCTTGTGACACTTGATTGCTCACCTTTTTCATCCTTTCCCAGTTGTATTCTAGGGTTATTGTCCCCTATTTTCTCCCTTGATCCAGCACTTTCCTGCTGGTGATGCCTCCGGGCCCCGGCGGCATTCTCCCGGGCCGGAAAATGCCGGGCCCAGGCCGACAGGTTCTGATGCTACTACCCAGTCAAGCCCTTGCGAGCCACCTCTTCTCATGCTCACTTGGTGCTGCCGCCGGCGTGGCGTAAAAAGCTTCCGCGAGGATGCGGCCTCCTTCACCCCCCATGGTGCCGCCCCTTAAGGCAGCATAAAGGAAATGCCGGCTGCCAAGAGGCATTCCGTTGGGTGGAGGATGGGCAGGCTGGTGCCCGTGGCTTCTTGGTAATTAAGGGGGTATAATATACTGTAAATCCACTGGCCCAGGAAGGTAATTCTCCACAAGGCCTGGAAAAAGAATTAAGGGGTGGAAACAACCCACGCTTCTTCACAGAAGGGAGTTGTACATGAAGCATGAAGCACGTTTTTGCCGTTGTTCTGAAGGCCGTGGTGGTTGGTGTGATCCTGGGTACGGTCTTTCCCGCCCTGGGGCCCATGAAGCTCAACGCCGCCATTTTTGCAACCCTGGTTCTGGTCATGATGGGTTATCCAATTGTAGACCTGACGGTTCTGGAACTCTACGGTGGCCGGGCGGCCCTGGTAGCCGACATCATCCTGGCGGTGATCGTCCTGGGCGCTGTTTCCACACTCCTACCCACCGGGGTGCAGTCCAATCTCCAGGCCATCCTGGTCTCCGCTGTTCTGGTTGGCATCAGTGAGTGGCCCCTCCACCTCTACCTCAAGGCTCATGTCCTCAAACAAGAGACCAGCTGACCTCCCCTCAAGAGGTAAGATGCACAACACCGAAAGACAGGAAAGCAGGGGACCAGGAGGTCAGCTGTGCCGGAAGGTCAGGTATAGGGGTTAAGGTCAGAGGCGCCGGACCTGCTCGCCGGCCCCTGACCCGGGGGCGTTAAGTTCAAGGGGAGGACCATTTTCACGCAGTGCCACATTGATCTGGATCCGCCCGTACTGGGTGGAAAGGGGAATAACCAATCTCTTGATATTGACGGTTGAAATAATGACACCCCTGCCGAAGATCACCGTAGGGGGGGCGAGCCGGCACTGGTACCCGGCTTTTTCCAGTCCACCGCTCGCCAGGCCGGTGATGACGTTGCCCAGTTCGGCGATGGCGCTTTCCGCCATGGAGTCAAAAACCGGGGTGCTCTGGCCCAACATCTTGGCGGCCATCTGCTTGGCCGTCTTTTCGGACATGCCGTAGAAGACTGCCCCCTGCACCCTTCCCACCACCCCGATCATGACCGTGACCTCCTCCGAGGTGTGGGCAGACTCCACAATACTCAGTTGTCCCTTTTCAATCTCAGCCCCAACCTCCTGCTTCAGCACCCGGTAGGCAGCCTCAACAAAGGGGTTGATAAATTCGACTTTCACCCTTATTTCCTCCCTTCCCGCGGGGCCGTGCCAGTCGCTTTTCGATAAAAGCAGGGGGAAACACTGGTCAGCCCCAATTCCCGTGCACCCAGGATGGTTTCCGTCCCGCCGGTAAAGAGATACCCTCCCGGTTTCAAGGCAGCGCGGAACAGTCGGTAAATCCGCTCCTTGCTACTCTCGGTAAAATAGATCACCACGTTGCGGCAGAGGATCAGGTCATAGCCGCTGCCGTAAGCATCCTTCAAGAGGTCGTGGCGACGAAAACTCACTGCCTGTCGGATCCGGTCCACTACCCGGTAGTTGTCTCCGTCCCTGAAAAAATACCGGTCCAGCCTCCCGGTGCTTACGTTTCTCAGGGGCAGGGGTTCATACCAGCCCCCCGCAGCTTGTTCCAGGGCCTGTTCGTCCACATCGGTGGCATGGATCTGGGCTCGGTCCAGAACCCCAAGTTCGTCCAGGATCATGGCCACCGAGTACGGCTCTTCACCGGTGGAACAGCCGGCACTCCAGACCTTCAATTCGGTCCCACCTGCGGCCAGTTCCGTGATCACCCTTTCCTTGAGAAAATCAAACCTCCCAGGGTTACGGAAGAACTCGGAAACATTGATGGTCAAGAAATCAATGAACTCCCGCCGGCGCTCGGCATCACGTTCCAAGAGCCGGAAGTACTCGGTAAAGGATGATACCCGGTTGCGCCCCATGAGGGTGCCCAAGCGGCGCACCATCTGGTTTGGTTTGTAGCTCGAGAGGTCAAAGCCAGTTAGCTGCTGGACCTTCTGGCAGAAATACTGGTACTCCGACAGGGTATCCATGCTCTCCTCCTACCCACCATCCTGGTGATCTGTTGCCCAATCTCGTCCAGGGGTAGAACGCGGTCGGCATTTCCCATTTCCACCACTGCCCTGGGCATGCCGTAGACGACACAGGTGGCCTCGTCCTGCGCGATACTTTTACCACCGGCCCGTCTCACCTGGGCGACCCCCTGGGCCCCGTCAAACCCCATTCCAGTGAGGATCACGCCAAGGATCTGCCCTCCGTAGACCCTAACCGCACTCTTGAGGGTCACGTCCACTGCCGGCCTCACCCCGTGCACCGGGGGCGAATCCTCCAGGGTTACCGTCCGGTCCGGGGTTACCACCAGGTGGTGTCCGCCCGGTGCCACCAGGACGGAACCCTCTCTAATGGGGTCACCCCTTTGCGCCTCCTTAACCCGGAGGGCGGAAACAGAGTCAAGCCGTTCCGCCAGGGAACGGGTGAAACCAGGTGGCATGTGCTGGACCACCAGGACACCGGCAGCTAGAGAACCTGGGAGGGACGGGATGACCACCTGCAGGGCGCCAGGCCCTCCCGTCGAAGCCCCGATTACCACCACCCGGGAAGCAGTACTCCCCGGAACTACAACCTGCTCTTGGTCCTTCACCCGGGCAGGCGGCCTTCGGCCCTGACCAGCAGTACCCTGGAGAAGATTATCGGTATTGACCTTTGCTGCCGCCTTCAACTTTCTGACCAGTTCATCCCCGACCTTTCTGATGTCGAGGGAGATGGTTCCTGACGGCTTGGCAACAAAGTCCACGGCCCCTAGGCTGAGGGCCTGGATGGTGGTCTGGGCATTTTTCTGGGTTAGACTGCTGAGCATCACCACCGGGATGGGATGGTCGGCCATGAGCCTTTTCAGAAAGGTTAGGCCGTCCATGCGCGGCATTTCCACGTCCAGGGTAATCACGTCTGGCTTGAACTCTCTCACCTTCGCCAGGGCGTCCTGACCGTCTCGAGCCGTCCCCACGGCCTCAAGTCCTGGGGCTTCGTTAATCAGGTTCGAAATGATTTTCCGCATGAAAGCGGAATCGTCAACTACCAGCACCCTAAGCCTTTTCATGACCTTCGCCCCTTGTACTTTCCTACGGCACAAACAGGCCTCAACCTGAATTTTCAGCTTGTTTCTTGATGGCCGAGAGGACTTTTTCCGGCTGGTACGGCTTAACGATAAAGTCCTTGGCCCCGGCCTTCACGGCTTCGATGACCATGGACTGCTGCCCCATGGCACTGCAGATGACAATCCTGGCTCCTTGATCAAGCTTCATAATCTCTTTCGTGGCCGTAATCCCGTCCATCACCGGCATCGTAATGTCCATGAGAACCACGTCCGGCCTGTTCTCTTTGTATTTCTCGACGGCCTCCTGCCCATTCTCGGCTTCCTCAACCTGGTACCCGTGCTCGGTGAGAAGCTGCCGGCTCCGCATGCGCATAAAGGCCGCGTCATCAACCACAAGAACCTTGGGCAACATCATCCCCCCCCTTTCCGACAATCCGGAACCCATTCGAACCAGTATCCTACGCGCCACCGACCTTACTCCAACTCCAACTCCGGCTGCCCCGGCTTCCTGATCAAAACCCGGCCGGTATCAATAAACAAGAGCATCGTCCGGGCCTGCTGGCCTTCAACATCGGAAGCATGGACCCGCAATCCTTCCTTTTGGACCGCTTCCTGGACAGCCTTTACATTCAGGAGACCGATCCTGTCCAGGGAGGTTAACGGAAAACGCCCGACCCCTGCAAACATATCACTGCCGCCGGCGATGCGGATCACGAGGCGTTCCCTCCGGGCCCCCTTCATCTCCAACTGGTGGAGGAGGAAAGGTACAGCGTAATCAGCGAACTTGCCCGGTTGTTTCCGGGCTTCGTCCGCCGGCCCCCGCGGCAGGACAATATGGGCCATGGCTCCGGTGGACGTGGAAGGGTCGTACATGGTCAAGCCAACGCATGAACCCAGACCGTAAATCACGAGGACAGCTTCTGGGTCATCTGCGACGCGGAACTCTCCCCGGCCCAGGGAAATCGTTTTCCTCACGCCTACAGCTCCTTCAACCCTCACCCACTGCGCCCATGTTGGGGGAAGACAAAAGCCCAGGTACGTCCAGGATCAGGGCCACTCCGCCGTCCCCAAGAATGGTTGCCCCTGAAAACCCGGGAATATCGTTGAGGAATTCACCCAGGCCCTTGATGACCACTTCCTGCTCCCCGACGAGGGCGTCCACCACCAAGCCAAACGTCCGGCCGGAAACCCTGACTAGGACCACGTAGTGCTCCTGGTCCTCCTGTGCACCAGGTTCCGTGTAACTCGCCTGGCCGAGGCCAAACAACTGGGCCAGAGAGACAAGGGGAAGGACCTCGTCACGCAGGACCAAGACGGGCCGCCCGGCCACCGTCTCCACCTGGTCCTTGTCGGGACATACCGTCTCCACCACGGAGGAAAGGGGTATGGCATAGACCTCCCCCTCGCACCGGACCAGGAGGGCCCTGATGATGGCCAAGGTCAGGGGCAGGCGGATGGTGAACCTGGTCCCCTTGCCTAACCAGGTTTCCACCTGGACAGAGCCGTTGAGCTTCTCAATGTTTTTCTTGACCACATCCAGTCCTACCCCGCGTCCAGAAACCTCGCTGACCTGCCCCGCTGTACTAAAACCAGGATAAAAAACTGTCGCCAGAAGCTCGTCTCGCGTCGACCTTTCCGCAACATCCGGTGGTAGAATCCCTTTTTCCACGGCCAGTTTCTTGACCTTTTCGGTATCGATACCCCTGCCGTCGTCCTCAACCGTGATGACCATCTGGTTTTCCTCGTGCCGGGCCGAAAGAACCACCCGCCCTTTGCGCGGCTTGCCGGCCGCTTCCCTTTCACGAGGGGGTTCCAGGCCATGGTCAATACTGTTGCGTAACAGGTGGATCAAGGGGTCACCGATTTCCTCGAGCACCGAACGGTCCAGTTCGGTGTCCTGGCCGAGCATCATGAACTCCACTTCCTTGCCCAGGTCCCGGCCGAGATCCCGCACCAAGCGGGGAAACTTCCGGAACAGAACCTCGATTGGAAGCATCCTTGCCTTCATAATAGACTCCTGGAGAAGGTCTGTCGTCCGCCCGATATTGGCAGTGAGGCGGTCCAGGTCCTGGGTTAACTCCCCTGTCCCCTCCAAAACCCGCAGGTTCCGGCAGACCTGCTCCAGCCGGGTCCGGTCAATAACCAGCTCCCCCACCAGGTTCAGGAGGTTGTCCAGGACCCCGACATCGACCCTCACCGTACGCCGGACCCGAGACTCGCCGCTGCCCTCATCCGGGCTCGGGCTGGGTGACCCACCCGAAAACGAAGAGAGCCCACCTTCATCTGGATACACTTCTGAATCCACTCCATCGGCCACCGCCACCCGGCTGATTTCGATGCGGTCAAGGTCCGCAATACCGGCCAGTTTTTCCTCCAGCTCACCTTCTGCTGCCCGTGTCCTTACCTGTACTGTGAGGGTATCCTTTACCTTCTCGTCCTCGATCTCTTCCAGGGTAGGGTCTGAGGCCACGATTTGGCCTAGTTCATCCAGAGCCATGACCACCTGAAAGGCCCGAACCGCAGGCATCAGGCAGTCTGCGGCGATCTTCACAGAAACTTGGTAGAGGGCTCCCTGTACCTCCGCCGCACCCGGTCCAGGTTCTGGCCGTGCTGGTGCCGAAGGTTCTGGTTTGGGCCGAGACCCGGAACCTGCCGCGGCGCCGGCCCCGGCCGCCGCTTGTCCCTCCGCCGCGGAGACGGCTTCCACCAGGGCCCGGATGCGACCGGTGGCCTTGTCCACCCCGGGAAAATCGACTTCTCCCTTGCCCTCGGCGATCTCGTTTAACATGGACCTCAAGAAGTCCAGGCCGTCCAGGAGGGCTTGGATCACTTCGGTTCCAACCGCAAGCCGCCCCTTCCTGAGCCCGTCCAGGAGTTCCTCCAGGCCGTGGGCCAGTTCCGCCATCCTGGAATAACCGAGGGTAGCCGCCGAGCCCTTGAGGGTATGGGCAGCCCGGAAGATCTCATCCAAGAGGTCTGGGGCAGCCCCCTCTTCTTCCATGCGGAGGACGTTTTCCTCCATCAACTGGAGCTGTTCCTCGGCCTCCTCAAGGAAAACCGCTATTTCTTCAGGGCCAATGATCTCGTCCATAAAGACCCCCCAGCTCAAACGGCCTCAGATTCCAGGGAAGCAGCAGCCAGCTCTTCTTTTTCCCCGGCACTCAAGACCTTGCTCAGATCGAGGATGATGACCAGACGGTCTTCCAAATTGGCAATCCCTGCCAGGTATGCTGTATCAACCCCGCTGATGACCGGTGACGGTGGTTCAATGCAGGAGCCCTCCACCTGGAGAACCTCTGAAACCGCATCCACGACCAGCCCGATGCTTTTTTCTTCCATTTCCACCACCACCACCCGTGTGGACCGGGTAGCCTCCGCGGCGGGAAGCCCGAACCTCAACCTGAGGTCAATGACGGGGATGATCTTACCCCTCAGGTTGATGACCCCTTCCACAAACTCCGGGGCCCGCGGGACCCTGGTCACCTTCTGCATGGTAATGATTTCCCGCACGTCGGCAATATCGACTCCGTATGTCTCATCCCCAAGTTCAAAGACCACGTACTGGCCGTCTTGGAAGGCCTGGCCTTGACCATGGTCAGCCAATGGTTTCGCCCCCTTTCCCCTTTTCAAGGTCGTCCCCACCGCTGCTTTCCTTTTCGTCTTGGGGTGTTTCGGAGCCTCCAGCGGGGAGGTCTTGGACAGCTTGGTTCTGGCCGGTGTCTTCTTCGGTCTTGCCGCGATCATCCTCCTCGCCTGCTTCTTCCAGCTTAAACCTGGAGACCAGGCCCCGGAGTTCACGTGCCATCTGGCTCAAGTCCTCTGCCAGCCCGGCAATTTCCGTCGTCGAGGTCGTGATCTCGTCGGTGGTTCCCCTGACCGCCTTGATGACCTCTGCGCTTTCTTCAGAAACGGCCCCGATCCGCCTCACGGCCTCCTCCACCTGGGCGCTCCCGGCCGACATCTCCTCGGCAGCTGCCGTGTTCTCCTCGGTGATGCTGGCCAGGTTGTCAACCGCCTTTACCACCTCTTTGCTGTTGGCGCTGATGGTCTGGGCGGCAGCCGAGATCTTTTCGATCTGCCCCTTGGCGGCATGGGCCATTTCCAGGATCTCCCTTAAGGCTGTCCCGGCCTTTTCAGCCAGGTGGACGCCCTTTTCCACTTCCCTTGTCCCTGCCTCGATGGCAGTCACCGCATTCTCTGTTTCCACCTGGATGTTCTTGATCAATTCCTCGATCTGCCCGGTTGCCCGGCTCGAACGCTCAGCTAGTTTCCGCACTTCATCGGCCACCACGGCGAATCCCTTCCCGTGCTCCCCGGCCCGGGCAGCCTCAATGGCTGCATTGAGAGAAAGCAAGTTGGTCTGGTCGGCAATATCACTGATCATCTGGACGATCTGCCCGATCTCCTCCGACCTTTGACCCAGCTCTTTAATCCTGGCCTCGAACCCGAGAACCGTCTCCCGGATCCTGTTCATGCCCTCGATGGTCTCACCTACCGCGTCGGACCCCTTTTGGGCTACTTCTGCCGTTTGGGCCGATGCGCTTGAGGCCGCCTTCGCGTTCTCGGCCACTTCCTCAATGGCTTCGGCCATCCGGCTGATCACCGTCGAGGTTTGGTCGACGTTCCGGGCTTGTTCCTGGGCCCCTTCGGCGATCTGCTCGATAGCCTGGCTTAGCTCGCGGACAACCATCACCGCTTCCTGGACCCGCTGCTGCTGTTCCTCGGCACCTCCACTCACCGCTTCAATGGTCTCGTCGATGGCGGCAGCGATTTCGCGCGTAGCCCGGGAGACCTCACCGGCACTAGTGGAGAGTTCCTGGCTTGTGGTCGCCACTTCGCGGGCACTGTCCGCAATCCGTGCTACCAGCCCCCTCAGGCTGGAAGTAACCTCGCGGAAAGCGTCAACCAGGAGACCGATTTCATCGGAACTCTTGATGTCAATCTCCTGGGAGAGGTCCCCCGTGGCCAAGATCCTAGACTTGGCCAGCAGTTGGTTAACCGGGCGGGTAATGCTGATGGTGATCAAGAAGGCCATCAGCAGCCCTGCGCCCACGGCAAGACCGGTCCCGACAACCATCATCCGGTAAATGCCACTTTTGAGGGCACTGGCCTGCCCGGCCTCTTTCGCCATGCGCTCTTCATGCCAGGCCAACATCCCCTCGATGGCTGCCTCCAGGTCCCTGCGGGCTTGGTCCCACTGGGTAAAGAAATGTTGGACAGCCAGGTCGCGGTCTCCTTGCCCGGCCAGGTCCAACCCGGTTTCCAGCTCTGAGCGGTACCGGTCGTAAGCCGACTGGAGGGCGGCAAGTTCTTCTTGGGTACTACTCCCCTCGAGTTCAGCCGCCAGTGTTGCCAGGGCCTCCTGGAGCGCCACCCCGTGGACTTGGACGCGGGACCGGCTGCCCTTTGAATTAAACAAGAGGTAATCCTTGACGGCGACGGTCTGTCTCAGGAAAGCCTCTTCCAACCCTGTCATCGTACGGTAAAGAGGAACATAGTGTTGAACGTACTTTTGAAGTTCAGCGTCAAGCTTATTGCCGCTCAGCATCCCCACGTAAAGCCCAACGCCCAGCATGAGAAGAAGTACCAGGAAACCGCCGAAAACCTTGGTCCCGATGCGAACCCTCATCCCCGATCCCCCCTGAAATCCCCTTTTGACACGCGCGTGCCAGGCCAAATCCCGGTCATCTCCCGTTTCCCCTCCTTAATTAGCTGCTCTTTTCACTGCTTCTTCCACTGACATGATTTTTCGTGGTGTATTTTGAGGTATCGAAGATGGGGGCTTGGGGGGTAAGACACGGAATGGGTCACCGTGACTAAACCAGGACCCATAACTTTGCTAAAGAGCATTTTTCGCCTCACAAAAGCCGATTTTCTGCACAAGCAAGAATAAACAAGAACAAAGAAAAGAACCAGAAGATTCGTCATCGATCGACAGGTCGGTAAGAAGTATTCTTTTCCTGGTCTAAATTTCCTGCTGGCAGGGATCAGGTCGAATTGAAACAAATCCCGGTGGCCCGGCGGCGTAATCTCTTTCACGGGGGGCTGAGTTTGCTCCACAGGTCAAATCAACCGTACTACAGGTATTTGGTGAGGAACAGTACGGAGCACGGCAGGCCTTCGCCCAGATCGGGAACAAGTCCGAGCCCCATCACACAGGCCCGGCGCAGGCCCTAATCTCTGGGCCAAGGGCTGCCGGGCCGGGGTGCTCTGGCAAGGGCTGGGTGGGACCGGGGTGGTTGTCCATGGGGATATGGAGCGGTGCATGGGCAAAAGGGAGTACAGGGGGCCCATGGGGGCAGGAGCGGAAACTCGGGGACTATTAGGGCAGGCGCGAGGCTCACATCCTCTCAGGAGCCGAAATACCAAGGAGTTCCAGGACGTTCCTCAAAACAATCCGGGTGCAATCCACCAGCACCAGCCTCGCGGCCGTCAGGCCGGGCTCTGCGCCGAGAACCCGGCATTCGGTGTAGAAAGAGTGAAAAAGGGTCGCCAGGTCGCGGGCATAAACGGTGAGGCGGTGAGGCTCCCGGGCTTCGGCGGCCTCGATGATTTCTTCGGGCAAGGCGGCGATCTTTTTCATGAGTTCAACCTCTTCCGGGGTTGCAAGGGGGGTGAGATCCACTTCAGCAGGGTCAGGGAAGGCGACACCGCGTTTTTCTGCTTCCTGCAGGATGCTGCAGATCCGGGCATGGGCATACTGGACATAGTAAACCGGGTTCTCGTTACCCTGCACCCTGGCCAGGTCAAGGTCGAAGTCAAGGTGGCTGTCGGCCGACCGCATCAGGAAGAAAAACCGGGCAGCATCCTTGCCGACTTCATCCAGGAGTTCCTCCATGGTAACGAACTCTCCAGCCCGCTTCGAAATCCGGACCGGCCTCCCTCCCCGGATGAGCCGGACCATCTGAACGATGATTACCTCCAGGGACCTGGGGTCATAGCCGCCGGCCTCTACCGCCGCCCGGAGCCGGTCAATGTAACCGTGGTGGTCTGGGCCCAAGAGGTCAATGACGGTTTCGAACCCTCGGTCGTACTTGTTCCAGTGGTAGGCGATATCCGGTACAAGATAGGTGAATTCCCCGTTGCTTTTGACCAGTACCCGGTCCTTGTCATCCCCGAAGATGGTGGACTTGAACCAGACCGCCCCGTCCTTCTCGTAGGTGTAACCCCTCCCCTGCAGGACTTCAACCACCTTTTCTGCAGCCCCTTCATCCCGGAGGCTCTTTTCGCTGAACCAGACCTCGTACTCTACGCCGTACCGGGCCAGGAGTGCCTTCTGGTCCTTGACCATTTCACGGACACCAAACTCTGCCAAGCGCCGGACCCTCTCCTCCTGGTTCAAACCAAGAAGGACTTCCCCGTCCCGCTCCAGGACCTTCCGGGCCAGGTCACGGACGTATTCTCCCGGGTAACCGTCAGCCGGGAACTGGACCTTTTGCCCCACAAGTTCCCGGAGCCGGGCCTCAACGGAGAGTCCAAACCGGGCAACCTGGTTCCCAGCATCGTTAATGTAGAATTCCCGGTGGGCGTCGTAACCGGAAGCCGCCAGGATCCGGACCAGGGTATCACCGACGGCAGCCGCCCGGGCGTTAACCACGTTCAGGGGACCGGTGGGGTTAGCACTCACGAACTCAACCTGCACCTTTTTCCCCGCACCGTGTTCGGTCTGCCCGTAGGCGGAGCCCATGGCCTGAACCAGCCGTAAAACATCATGGAGCCAGTCATGGGCCAGGAAAAAGTTGATGAAGCCGGGTCCGGCAATTTCGATCCGGCTTATGCCCACACCATCTTTCGGAAGATGACGCACAATTTTTTCGGCAATCTCCCTGGGCGCCCTTTTTTCTGTCCGGGCCATCCCCAAGGCCACCGCGGTGGCATAATCACCGTGGTCCTTTTCCCGGGGCACCTCAATGGTCACGGTAGGGAAAAGAGGTAGCTTGAGGTCCCCAGCCGCCGCCGCGCACCGCAGCGCCTCTTCAACCCTGCGGCGTAAATCTTCCCGGATCTGTCTTGTGACAGCCTTTCCCCTCTCCAGTCTCTCCTTCATACGGCCAGCCTCCTGCCGATCCTTGTTCCCACCATTACCTTCAAATACCTTCAAACAGCACCTTCTGCGGTAGTGCCGCCCCTTTTGATGCAGCACCAGGATTGTTCCCCTCATCCTTAATCCCCAATCCTTAATCCTTGCTACCCGAACCACAAAGAGCAAGCAAGGCTTCCCGCACCAATTTCGCCGCCAGAATGACCGTGATTTCCCCGGTGTCATAAGGGGGACTGACCTCAACCAGGTCCAACCCCACCACCTGGAACGACCTGCCTGGTGCACCAGGAGTCGAGGCCGCGCTAGCAACCGAAGCAAGTTCCCTAACGGCCTGGATCACTTCCCGCGGCCCCGGGCCGCCGGGTTCCGGTGCCCCGGTCCCAGGAGCGAAAGCCGGGTCCACGACGTCGATGTCGAGGGTGAAATAGACAGGCCGGCCAGCCAGGCAGGGCAAGACCTCCTCCAGGGGACCAAGGACCTCCTCGGGGAAAAAACGCGTCTTTGCACGCGCGTACTGAGCCTCGGAGCGGGTAGCCGAGCGGACCCCAACCTGGAACACCTTCCCGGCCCCTACCACTTCCACCACCCTGCGCATCACCGTGGCGTGAGAAAACCGCTCCCCAAGATAGGTGTCACGCAGGTCAGCATGGGCATCAAGCTGGACCACCACCAGGTCGGGGTGGCGCTCGGCGGCTGCTTCAACCAGGGGCAGGGTTACCAGGTGCTCACCACCCAGGGCAAAAGGCACCTTGCCGTCAGCCAGGACCTTTTTGGCCAACCGGCGGGTTCGGTCCAGGGAAGCGTTGACATTCCCCAGGGGCAGGACCAGGTCCCCCAGGTCGTAAAAAGGGACATCCCCCAGGTCAGCCCCCAGGGCAAGACTGTATTCCTCCAGGCCGTAAGATGCTTCCCGGATCCGGGTCGGGCCTAGGCGCGTCCCCGCCCGGAAACTGGTGGTGAAATCCATGGGGACACCAAAAAGCACAACCCGGGCACCGGCGTAATCGGGGCCGGCCCCCATGAAAGGGCGCCCGGATTCCATTTGTACTCCCACAGCCGCTTTCGCTTCCTGGTTCCGGTTGCCCCGGCTCATCGGATCTCCCCCACCCTCGAAGGCCTCGACCTTCTTCTTCTCTTCTCTATCCGGCATCTCCCCCCTGCACCAGTTCGGCCACAAAGGGGGGGAGCACGAAGGCCTGGTGCTGGACCTCGGGGGAATAATACCTGGTCTCAAGCCCGGCTGCCATCTCCAGGCGCTCCTGGCCAGGGTTGCGGGGGTCTACCACCTTGGAGCCAATGGTAAAGCTCCACAGTCCTCCTGGATAGGTGGGTACACTCGCCAGGTGAAGGGTAGTGACCGGGAAGAGCCCGGCAACTGTCCTTTGAACCTGCTGGACCAGTGTTGAGTTGAAAAAGGGTGACTCCGTCTGGGCCACAAGGAGTCCTTCCGGGCGCAGGGCCTCGCGCACGGACCGGTAAAAATCCTCAGAGAAGAGGCCCACGGCCGGTCCGATGGGATCGGTGGAATCAACGATGATCACGTCGTAGGCCCCACGTACACCTTTCACGTGCTTGATCCCGTCCCCGATGTCCACTTTCACCCGCGGGTCATCCAGCCCGCTGCTGATGGTGGGCAAGAAGCGGCGGGCAACCTCAACCACCTTCTCGTCGATCTCGGCCAGGACCACCTCCTGGACCGAGGTGTGCTTCAAGACCTCCCGGACCGTACCCCCGTCGCCACCCCCGACAACCAACACCCTCTCAGGCTTCGGGTGGGCCACCAGGGCCGGGTGGACAATCATTTCGTGGTAAACAAACTCGTCCCTCTCTGTGGTCTGGATGATGTCGTCGAGAACCAACATCCGGCCGAACTGGAAGGTGTCCAAAACCAGGATCTCCTGGTAGGTTGATTTCCCACGGTAGAGCACTTCCTTGACCCGGCATGAGATCCGCATCTCGGGTGTCTGGTCCTCGGTGAACCACAGTTCCATAAACCTTCACTCCCTCTAACACTTAAGATCCCGTCGTTTCTTGACCTCACGGTGGTGGCTCCGGTTTTCTAGGCGACGCCAGTCGATGTTGCAGCAAGCTGCCCAACCCGTCCCGGCGGCACCACTATAGCGTGACGCCGCGAAGGAAGACCGGCGCCGTTGGGATATTTTCGTGGTAGTCGTCCATGTCGCCACCCGTGACGGCACCCCAAAGGATGAAAATTGAGCCGGTGTTCCCCAAAAGCTGCACGCCCGGGGTCCTCCGGAAAAAGACCGGTTATGCCGCAGCCCCGAAGGGGTGAGGAATAAGAAAGGCCAGTGGAGGAGCACCCCGGGCGAGGCAGATGGTAGCATTTTGGTAATAGCCGCCCATGCCGCCGCGCTCGCATCATGAAGCACGAAAAATGGAGCCGGTATTTCCCATAAGTTGCACGCCAGGGTTGCTCTGGAACGAGATTGGGGTCTTCAGTACCAGAGGGCAGCCCCGGCGAAAACGGCGCCCGTCTCCTGGACGACATGTTCCTCGGCCTTGACCTTGATCTCCTTCAGGTGGAGACCCCTGACCCGAAAGGCCTCCTCCACCATCTGCTTCACGGCTTCCTCGGCACTGCGGGCCGTCCCCTCCCCGGAATACTCCATGATGATTCCGTAGCCCTTCGGGGAGATTCCAACCCCGATCCCGGCACAGATCCTCTTCCCGGTTTCGGAGCTGACAATGGAACCGTATGCCATGGGGACCAAGGAACCGTAGGGTATGTCCACACGTTCCACGTAGGTGGCTGCTGGTGGCAAAATACTACTAACCCGAACGAGGTTCAGGTTTCCAACCCCGGCGTTCAGGAGGGCATTGTCAAAGGCATTGAGCCTGGTCGGTCCTTCGGCCTTCCCGGCCACCAGGGTAAATTTAGTCGGGGTAGGCAGCACAGCCTTCACTCCTCTCCTTTAGGGTACGCCGCGAGCCGGCGCCCCTGCCGTCACTCAGGATTAGCCATCGAAATTATAACAGATCAACCGGAAAAAAGAAACCGGCTTTGTGCCGGTGAACCGCCAACCTTTCAGTCCTGTTCGACCCCTCTGCCCCTGTCCCGTGGGAGAGGTACGTACTGGACCGACGGGCGCCGTGGTACAGGTTGGGGGTAAAGGTCCATGAGCATGTAGATTTCACGCGGCAGCCCGACACTGACGTTAATCCCAAGGTCCTGGAGCTGCCGGGCGTGAAGGGGATAATCGTGGGTCCAACGGCCCTCGGTAAGGGCCAGCGCTATCTCGGCCGCCTTTTCTTCCTCCATCCGGTCCCGGAGGAGCCCTTTCACGAACTTGTGGACCTGGACCAGGGCCTTCCCTGCCACGTCGCCGAGAATCAGTGTCTGGTCATCTACCTGGTTGATGTCTTTTTCTCTTAGGACCTTGAGGATGGAGGCGGCGGGGAAGGAACCCAGCTGAGGGTCCACCGGCCCTAAGACCGCGTTTTCGTCCATGACAATCTCGTCTGCCGCCAGGGCCAGAAGGGTGCCTCCAGACATGGCGTAGTGAGGAACAAAAACCGTCACCTTGGCCGGGTGACCGCGGAGGGCCAGGGCGATCTGTTCCGCAGCCAAGACGAGGCCCCCCGGGGTATGGAGGACGATGTCGATTGGGACATCGTCCGGGGTAAGCCGGATGGCCCGCAGGATCCTTTCCGAATCCTCGATGTCTATGTACCGGGCAATCGGTATACCCAGAAGGCTTAGGGCCTCCTGGCGGTGGATCATGGTGATCACACGAGAACCACGTTTTCTCTGGATGGCAGCCAAGAGACGGTGTCGAGCGGCATTGATCTGTTTCTGCTTGAACATGGGGAGTAAAGACATCAGGAGGAAAAAGAGAAACAGGAGGTTGCCAAGCATCAACTCCACCCCCACTTTTTGGGCCTCCTGAAAAAGTATGGCACGGATGCCCTTCCTTTATCCGTAAGGGATGGCAAAGAGGTGCACCTCCCCACGTTACTGCCGGGAAAAGTTGGTGATAATAACGTGGAAAGGGGATACCAGCTGGAAAGTCATCCGTGGAGGTGCCAGCGTGGTGGAGAGCAGGCGGGAACGGAAGCGGAAAAAGCAGCCCCGGAAGCGCCTGGCAGCCGGCTCGGGGCGATTCCGCCGTTTTTTCTTCAGAGCCGTGAAGATCTCCCTGGCGGTCTTTATCCCCCTCGTCCTCCTGGGTGTCGCAGCAGGGTTCCTCCTTCTCACCGCCCTTGAGATCGAAGAACCCGAGGCCAGGGTGGCCACCATGGTGTTCGACGGCAGTGACCGTCTCCTGGCCGAACTTTTTGTTGAGAACCGTACCCCGGTGGACCTTGCCCAAATCCCCGACCACCTCCAGAAAGCAGTGGTGGCCGTGGAGGATTCCCGGTTTTACCGGCACCGCGGCATTGACCCCATCGGCATCGCCCGAGCCCTCTACCGCAACATCGCCGCCGGCCGTATTGTTGAAGGGGGAAGCACCATTACCCAGCAGTTGGCCAAGAACCTTTTCCTGACCCCGGAAAAGACCCTGGCCCGTAAAGTCAGGGAAGCCTTCTTGACCCTAAAGCTGGAGATGAAATACACGAAGCCGGAAATCCTGGAACTTTACCTGAACCAGATCTACCTCGGCCACGGGGCCTGGGGGGTGGAAGTGGCGGCTGAAACCTATTTTGGCAAGCCGGTGCGGGAACTGAACCTGGCCGAGAGTGCCATGCTGGCCGGGATCATCAAGAGCCCGGAAAATTTCAGCCCCTACCGCAACTGGGAGGCTGCCAGGGAACGCCAGGGGATCGTCCTGGACCGGATGGTCGAGCTGGGAATGATCTCGAAGACCGAGTCCGCTGCTGCCCGCCGTACTCGCATTGACCTCGCGGGTCTTACGCCCCCGATCCGGCGTGCCCCTTATTTCGTCCAGTACGTCATCGACCAGATCTCCAAGGACCACCCCGAGGTGGAAAAGTTCCTCCACCGGGGCGGGTACAAGATCTATACCACCCTGGACCTGGAAATGCAGGAGGCAGCCGAAGAAGCCCTGCAGTCTGGACTCGGCCCGGGGACCGCGGACACCCAGGGCATCCTCCAGCCCCAGGGCGCCCTGGTAGCCATCGACCCCAAAACAGGGTACATTAAGGCCATGGTCGGGGGGCGTGATTTTAAACAAAGCAAATTCAACCGGGCCCTCACACACCGCCAGCCAGGTTCGGCCTTTAAGCCCTTTCTTTATGCCGCTGTAATCGATTCCCGCCGGTACACGGCAGCCTCTGCCCAGACCTGCGCCTACGTCCAGTTCCCCGGAAGGAGCCCAGGGGAGCCCTATGTCCCCACTGATTTCGGTGCTATCCCCTACCACAACCGGCCCATGCTGGTACGGGAAGCCGTCCGGATTTCGGACAACGTCGTGGCCGTGCGGTGGGCCCAAACCATCGGGCCCAGCAAAATCGCGCAATATGCCCGCCGGCTGGGTATCGAGAGCCCCCTGGAGGAAACACTTCCCCTGGCCCTGGGAGCCTCGGCGGTAACCCCGCTCGAGATGGCCCAGGCCTTTTCTGCTTTCGCCAACCTGGGTTTTAGGGTTGAGCCTATCGCCATCAGGAAAATCGTCGACCGTCACGGTAACGTCATCGAGGAAAATCGCCCGCACCTCACCAGGGTCCTTGACGAAAAGACAGCCTACATCGTTACTGAGATCCTAAAGGAAGTCCTCAGTCCCACGGGGACCGGGCGGATTGCCGGTACCATCATTGACCGGCCTGCAGCAGGCAAGACCGGGACCAGTGAGCGCTCCCGAGATGCCTGGTTCATAGGCTATACCCCGGACCTGGTGGCTTCTGTCTACGTGGGGCACGACCGGGAGGGCACCCTCCCCGGTACCGGCGGCTCCCTCGCGGCACCCATCTGGGCCAAGTTCATGGACGAGGCCCTCAAGGATCTCCCCAAGGGGGACTTTATCCGGCCCGCCGGCATCAAGACAGTGGAGATCTGTGCAATAACAGGTCTTCTGCCCAACCCCACCTGTCCCACCATCAGGGAGGTGTTCATCTCCGGAACAGAGCCAAAACAGGTCGACCCCCAGGTCCACCTGGAGGGCCTCGTTCCTGGTCCCGGCCCAGGGGTCCCGCCTCCAAGGCCTCCAGCTGGCCCTGAGAGAAGAGAGGAGCCGGAAGAACCTGAGGAACCAGAAGAACCGGAGCAGCCCCAAGAACCGGAAGAAGAAGAAGAAGAAAACAGGGTTCCACAAGAACCCGAGGCTGGTGAAAAGGAGCCGCCCGAAGGGCCTGAAGGGCCGGAGGAGACAAAGGAGAGGCAGGAGCCGGTGAAACCGGAACAACCCACACAAAGCGTGCCGGAAACTCCAGATGCCGGCGCGGAACCGGAACCGCAACCCCCTACCCCGCCGCGGGAGGGCCCCCGGTAGGATCTGCAACCATCAGCTCCTCGCCTCAAGGCCCCAGACCTGTCCCGGAAACCAGGCGCCTGAAGAGACCCTTGGCGGCAAAGGCACCCTTTTGGCAGGTGGTCAGGAGCCGGTAAATGGCCTCTACCCGGACATCAGTGATCCGGTAAGAGTAATTGGTGTAGGTTCCCTGGAGCCGCCCCTCCCGGCGGAGGCGTTCGGCCACCGGGGTCCCGTCGTAAACCTCCAGGCGGTTCATGACATCCAGGCGGGAGTTTAAGCTCTGCCAGGAAAGGCCGATCTCCTGCATGAAATCCACGTTCCGGACAAACTCGTCCAGGGTGGTATCCGGGTCAAAGAGGATGAACCCGATCACCCGGTCCAGGCCGAGTTCATCCAGGATTTCTACCGCCCGGCGGTTCTGTTGGACTGAAACCTTTTTGTTAAAACTATCCAAGGCCCTCTGGACCCCGGATTCAATGCCCAGAAAAACCTGTTTCAAGCCGGCTTCCTTCAAGAGCAAAAAAAGGTCAGGTTCAATGTCGTCGGCCCGGCAGGAAATGGTAAAATCCAGCCGGAGACGGCGCCGGACCAACTCCCGGGCGATGGCTTCAGCCCGCTCCCGCCCGCGGCGGCCAGGGCCGATGAAGTTGTCGTCACTGAAACGCACCGCGGTGAGGCCCCAGTCCTTGTGCAGCTTTTCCATCTCGTCGACCACCCGCCCGGGGCTGTGGGCCCGCCACCTGGGACCTTCCGAAAGGCGGTAGAAGGCATTAATACTGCAAAAGGAACAGTCCCCGTAACAACCCCGGGAAGAGAGCAGGGTAGCCGCCGGCCTGGGCCCTTTGAGGGCAAGGCCCAGGGTATCCCGGGCAGGGGGTGGAAGTAAGTCCAGGTCCGAGACCAGGGACCGGCCCGTGGTAGTATGTACTTCCCCCTCCCGGCGGTAGGCAATACCGGGGATTTCCCCTGGTGCCTCTCCCCGGTCCAGCCCTTCCACCAATTTTAAAAAGGTAATCTCCCCCTCACCGCGGACCACGTAGTCGACATCCGGAAGGTCTGCCATGAAGGCCCGGTAGGAAAGGCTGGGCACGTGACCCCCAGCCACAATGGGATACCGGTCCTTATCCTTTAACCGCCCCACCAGGGCCCGGGCCGGTTCCACCATGGAGGCAAAGATAACCGAAAGGCCCAAGACATCAAAGGAGGTGGTGGTAATCCTGCGGGCGAGTTCGTCGACCTTCAAGCCCTCCAGGTCGGCGTCCAGGATCTTCACCCTGTGCCCCTTTTGCCGCAGCACGGCAGCAAGGTAGGAAACCCCCAGGTTCTCACCGGTTTCTTCCACTACCTGGCGCCTGGTGCGTGGTGGGGTCACCAAGAGGATATCCATTACAAAACCCCCTCTCGCTCCGGCTGCCCCAAGAAAGGGGCAGCCGCTTCACAACCGGGTCAAGGTCTTGCACAAGGAAGATACTCCTCAAGCCGTACTCCGTTCCTGGCCAAAGATCCCGAGTTCACCGATCCGCCTGGCTGCCTCCCGGAGGGTGTCCTCATCGGTAAGGAGCCCGGCCCGGACATAACCTTCGCCGTGGGGCCCGAACCCCACCCCTGGAGCAACCACTACCCCCGCTTTTTCAAGGAAAAGGTTGGCCAGCTCCAGGGAGGAGTAGCCAGCAGGGATGGGTAGCCAGCAGAAAAAGGAGCCGCCCGGCTTGGGAACATTCCAGCCGATCTCACGGAGTCCCTCGATGAAGGTATCCCGCCGGGACTGGTAGACGCGCACCATCTCGGCGATACAGTCCTGCGGCCCGGTCAAGGCAGCGACGGCCGCCCGCTGGACCGCTGGAAAGAGGCCGGCAAAAAGGTGGTTCTGGAGGATGGTTATCGCCCTGATGATTTCGGCATTCCCGAGGACAAAACCGACCCGCCATCCAGCCATGCTGAAGGTCTTGGACAGAGAACAGAATTCGACACCGACCTCTTTTGCCCCCTCTACCTCCAGGAAACTGGGATTCTGCCGCCCGTCAAAAATAAGGGCCTGGTAGGCAGCATCGTGGGCAACAATGATCTCGTTGTCCCGGGCAAACCTTACCGTTTCCTCGAAAAACTCCCTGGTAGCCAGGGTGGTGGTCGGGTTTCCGGGGTAGTTGAGAAACATCAGTTTGGCCGCGCGGGCAACATCACGCGGCAGATCCTCGTAACGGGGGAAGAAGTTGTTTTCCGCAAGCAGGGGCATCCCCACCTGCTTGGCCCCCACCATGGCAATACCTGACCAGTAGTCAGGGTAGCCGGGGTCTGGTACCAGGCAAAGATCCCCGCTTTCCAGAAGACAGTAACTTACCTCGTAAAGCCCTACCTTGGAGCCAAAGAGAACAGCCACCTCGCGCCCTGGGTCAAGCTTCACCCCGTAGCGTTGTGCGTACCAGTGGGCAATGGCCTCCCGCAGTTCGGGAAGCCCGGGGAAGGGGCCGTAGCGGTGCGTCCTGGGGTCCTGCACTGCCTGGCACAACTCCTCGACAATATGGGGTGGGGTCGGTATGTCTGGATTGCCCCGTCCCAGGTCAATGAGGTCCTTTCCTTCAGCTAGAAGACGGTCTACTCTACCCACCAGGTCAGAGAAAAAGTGCTTGGGAAGCCTGGTAATCCGTTTGGCAATGCGAATCTCTTGCACGGGCATCATCTCCATTGAAACTTTACTTGGCCTTAAACTTAGCTTTAAACAAAGCGCGTGGTTTACACCACGCGCGTCTCGGACACGACCTCATGAAAGCCGTCCGCCGGCCGTTAGATAACCGTTTTCGTGAGGTTAATATGTTCCTTTCCCGGACCTCCCCCTCCCCGGCTGAACCAGTCTATGGCACTTCTCCGTTACCGTTGGTACCGGGGGGGAATCCAGGTATTGGTGTTCAAATTCGCCACCGAAAGCAATAATCCTTCCCGTTCAGATTCTCAGGGTCGCAGTCAGGCGTCTTGGTTTCAGGAGGATGTCCAGGGCATCGTTAATACCAGGGACGACGATGTCTGCCGCCATCAGGGTCGCCACAGCAGCCCCCTCACGCCCTAGGACGGCTATCCCCAGGGCCGCCCTTTTCAGCATCAGGTGGTCATTGACCCCGTTACCTATGGCCACCGTGTTTTCTACCCCGAGCTCAAGGACAAACCTTTCTTTCTCCGGCCCCACTGCATCCCCTGCTGAGGTTACTAGTTCAGCCTGCAAACCCTGGCACGCCGCCGCAGCCGTACCAAAGGTGTCGGCGGTAAAGATATAGACCTCTAATTTTTCTGCCAGCTCGTTAACCCGGCCCCACACCCCAGGCGTAAGGCTCCCGTCCACGGCCAAAGTCCCATTAAAATCCAGGACAAGATTCCCCAGTTCCAAAACTCCCTGGCCGGGAATCTCACACGTAATCATTCCAAGTCCTTCCTCCTTTTCGAACCTTCCCCACCGCTCCCCAAACTGGATACAATGGTTCAAGAAGGACTGACAACCATGGAAGACATTGAGTGATAAACTACCGGCATAACCATGTCCCCAAAGTCCATTAGAGGTTAATTCTCACCCTTCTCCCTTGCTTCTTCCAGGAGGATTTCAGCCCGGGCGGGGTTGAACACACCGCACGTGCAAGGCTTAGCCAGCAACTGGGCCGCCTTCTTGGGGGTGATCAAGCCCAGCTTGACCTGCTCGATCATCTTGGAAACTAGCTTAAAGGAAACACAACCATGCCCACACATGGAATTGATTTCTAACACCCTTTGTGGGGCCAGGCGGCGGGTGTTGCCATGAAAACCCAGGTGGTGTTCAACACTGTGCCGGGTAATCCCGGCCTCCCGGCAGACCTGGTCAACTTCATCAATAAGGCCGGTAATGATAGTGGATATTCCCAAGTCGGCCTCCTTCACTTCTTTCAAGGCCTTCTTGAGGGAGTCCAGGTTGTCAAAGACAGCAGCCGCCGCCCCAGTGTTCATCACACTCTCAACCTTTTCCTCAAATGTCCTGGGCACCCCGGGTTTTTTTAGGTCAGCTTCCGAACCAATGTTGACGGGATTGTACTTGAGACAGATTTTAAGAAACTGCTGGAGTTTGGGTTCACAACCTTCGCTGTTATACCCTTTCGCCGGGTGTACAAAAAGGACGTAATCCCCTTTAAGATTCTCGCGTGTTCCCTGCCGGTACAAGGTATTGGTCACTGGATCCTCCTCCTTTTAAGGGTTGGCTCGCCGGCCCAGGCCCAGGTTGGTCTTGCCGTTCAGGGAGAGTTCATAACCAGCCTCTGCCACGGCTTCGATATAGGGTATTTCCCCATTCGGGCCACACTTGGCCGAAATGGCAATCCCAAATACAGTAGGTGAAGACTTCCCAACTCTGTTGATGACAGACAGGAACTCGGGAACCCGTTCAACGGTGGTCTTCATTTCGATAATGGCCGAGTAGACCTTCTCTTCCAGTACGTCCTCCTTCAGTTGGCCGGTGTTGGGGTCTGTCATTAGGTGGGTAACCGGGTTGTTTTTTTCAAACACCGCCCCTATTTCAGCCAGGGCCATGGAGAACCGCTGGAGTTCCTTAAACCGAACTCCCAGACCTGGTCTTCCGAGCTCCACAACTATACCCACCTCTCCGGGCCCCAGACGGCCCGTTACATCGTTGGTCTTGATTTCCTCGGTGCCACGGCCCCCAATCCCGGTTTCAGCGTGGACCGTCGTGGGATCGCTGAAGCTTTTCCGGACAATTCTCGGCCAGGTCAGGTCTGGCTGGTAGAGGGCACCAGTTGGGCAAACATCGAGGGGCGCCCGGTACTGCAACCTGAAGGCGGCAAGAACGGCTCTGACCAGACGCACAAAGGTGGGATTAAGCCCTTCAATCCTGAGGAACCTTCGGCAGGTCCCACACTCAACACATTCGTCTTCGTTAACTTCAGCCACACCATTAACATGGATAGCCCCCATGGTGCAAACAGGAACACAGTTGCCACATCCAACACATTTCTTTGGGTCCACTTTCACCTGGCTTTAACCCCCTAAGCTATGAACTGAATATGTATGCCTCCCCACCTGTACCACCGGGTTGAAAACTAGTTCAAATCCATGGCCAGCGCGATGGCTCGACTAATACCCGAACTGGCTCCTGTTATCAGGGCGACTTGGTCTTCCAAGTCCATCTTTTTCATAACCCACATCCACGTGTTTGCTTAGACCTAAGTGGCCAGCCTCGTCCCGGATTCCGGGATTGCCTGGTAGCTAGAAGCCCCTGAAATGCTTCTCAAACCCAAAGGCTTCATCAAGCCGCGCGTTTACCCTTCCTACTGCCGTACACTTTTTGCAGATTGTTTTTCACTTGCAGCTGGAGCGCGCAAGTGGAGTGAAAACCCGCCGGTCTTTGCTCAAGCACCCTAATACTGCCTATTTACCTTTTTTTCTGAGCATCGCAATTGGCTCGGACATGAACCCTAAGGAAAAAGTAATATGACGCTGAACTAGACACGCGTTATACCAGGCTGTACCCTGACCACTCGCCATCTCTGGAGCGAAACCCGTTGACACAGCTCTTTGGCTCTCCATCACTTGTGGTAAGGTTCCCCCCGGATTATTTTAAAAGAACGGTAAAGCTGTTCCAGGAGCAGGACCGGTACCATTTCGTGTGGGAAGGTTAGCGGGGAGAGGGAAAGCCGAAGATTGGCTCTTTTCAAGAGGTCTGGAGACAATCCCAGGGCTCCGCCGATGACAAAAACCCACCGGCTTCGACCCCTCGTGACCAGCTGGTCTAGGTGGCAGGCCAGCTCTTCCGAGGAATATAACCTACCGGCCACATCCAGGGCCACCAGGTAGGAGTCAGTGGTCAGGTGTCGTTTGATGCGGTTCTCTTCCCGCCGGAGGACGGCCGCTTTTTCAGCCTCAGATGGTCGAGCGGGGACCGGCTCATCTGCCACCACCAACAACCTGGTCTTGGCGTAAGGTTTCAGGCGGTGGAGGTAGACTTCGGTCAATTTCTTGAAGTGTTTTTCCCGCAGTTTACCCACGGTGATGATGTCAATCTTCATATTAAAGCCTAGCTTTCAAACTCATCCATATCATTCAGGCCGGACCAGGTTCAGTCTTCTTGGGGCATCTCGCCAAGGGTAAGCTGGAGGGTTATGCTCCTGCCGCTGCGCAGGACGGTGACCTCTACTTTGTCACCAACATCGTGCTTGCGGATGGCCCGCCGCAGGTCTTGGCCGCTCTCGATCTTTTCCCCTCCGAGAGAGACCAGGATGTCCCTCTCTTTCAACCCGGCCCGGTCTGCCGGCCCACCAGAAACAACCCGGTAGATAAGAATACCCCTTTCGATCTTGAGGTCAAAGGCAGCTTCTGCCTCTTCCTTATCCACCACCCAGACACCCATCCACGGTCTTCTTACCCGGCCGAACTCGATCAGGTCGCTGACCACGGGCCGGACCGTATTAATGGGTATCGCAAACCCCATCCCTTCAATTTCCTCGGTGGCCAGCTTCACCGAGTTGATCCCGATGACCTCCCCCCGGGCGTTGACCAGTGGACCCCCACTGTTACCTGGATTGATGGCAGCATCGGTTTGGATCAGGCGGAGTTCCTGCTCGGTGTAAGCGAGCCGGCGGTTGAGGCCGCTGATGATCCCTGCGGTAGCCGAACGCTCAAACCGGAAGTCCACCGGGTTACCAATGGCCACCGCCCACTCCCCCACCTTGAGCTTGTCTGAATCCCCGAACTCGGGGACAGGCAGGTTCTTGGCGTCGACCTTGACCACCGCCAGGTCGGTCCGGGCATCAGCCCCCACCAGCTCGGCGGAGAGCTTCCTTCCGTCGGCCAGGAGCACGGTTAGCTCGTCACTGTTCTCGATCACATGGTTGTTGGTGATGATGTAACCATCAGAAGAAAAGATCACCCCGGAACCACCGCTCACCTTCTCCAGGGGCCGGCCGAAGAAATCATAGACACGGCGGCGGTTGATAATACCGACCACAGAAGGAGACACCTTGTCAACAGCCTCGGTAATTGCTGTCCTGGCAAGGTCTGGTGCCTTGCCTCTTTCTGCATCCTGCTGGGGGCCAGGGATCCCGGCAGGTGGTTGAACCTCCGGCTGGACCACCCAGGGAGCGACCAACACCACTAACGTCCCCCCGATCAGCGCCCCGATGAAGGCCACGAGTAAATACGACCATAACGGCGGCCGCTGCGGCCGGGGAGGCTCGTAAAAATAGCTCATGGACCTTGTGCCTCCTTCCTGGATTCGTTCTAGGTACCATTCCGAAAAGCCGGTCTCCCGCCCGGCCCCGGTTCTTCCCTTTGCCCTTTTCTTTACCCTGCACGACTTTCGGTCCAGTGCTTAACCGAGTCACCTTCCGGACCAACCCGGAGCACCAGGGTTCCATGGTCACTGCCACCGTGGAGCACTGGTAGTTCAGGCCGGTTGCAGGCAAGTACATTGTACCAGTGCCGGCCGGTGATCTCAAGTACCACTGGACGGGGGGCCCAGGCACCGCTTCTCAGGGGCCATGAAGACTCTTAACAAGCCACTAAGGAGTGCTCCATGCTGCCTGACGGTACGGTGGCACCACGAAGAATGAAAATCCAGGGTGGAACCAGCATTTTCGTAGAAGGAGTAAAGCAAGATAAAAAGCGGCGGTACCCGTCCGCCGCCTGCCGGATTCCTATCCCAGGCCAGGCCTGCTCCTGAACTTAATCCGCGGTGTTTACAAAACCGTCACTGCCCGAGTCCCCTGCCGGCATAACCCAAGAAACAGGTTAAACCCTTTCCATGACGGCCCCGAGGGAACGAAACTTTTCTTCCGGTCTCTCGTAGCCCCGGTCCACGTGTTCGATGCCACAGATTTCGGTTTTCCCTTCGGCCATGAGGCCGGCAATAATCAAAGCAGCACCAGCCCTGAGGTCCGTTGCCTGTACCTGGGCCCCTGTCAAGCCCTCCACTCCTTCAATGATGGCCGTTCGGCCCTCTACCTTGACTTTGCTGCCCATTCTCCTGAGTTCGTCCACGTGCTTGAACCGGCCCTCCCACACGGTCTCTGTCACAAAACTGGTGCCGTCAGCAATAGATAAAAAGGCTGTCATCGGCTGCTGGGCATCAGTGGGAAAACCCGGGTACGGAAGGGTCTTCACATTAACCGCCCGGGGCCGCCCGTTCCCGCGGACCCGGAGGTAGTCGCCGTTTTCCTCGACCTCGGCCCCAGTCTCACGGAGCTTGGCTGTGACCGGGTCTAGGTGTTTGGGGATCACGTTCTCAACCACAATGTCGCCTCCGGTCGCCGCCGCTGCGATCATGAAGGTCGCGGCCTCGATCTCGTCCGGGATAATGGCATGGTTGCAACCGTGAAGTTCCTTAACCCCACGGATCCTGATAATATCGGTCCCGGCCCCGCGAATTTCCGCTCCCATGGTGTTCAAGCAGGTCGCCAGGTCCACCACGTGAGGCTCCTTGGCAGCGTTCTCGATGATCGTGGTCCCTTTAGCCATGGTAGCCACCAGCATCAGGTTGATGGTGGCCCCGACACTAACAACATCCAGGTATACTGATGCCCCACGCAGTTCCCGGGCCTTGGCCTTAATGACCCCGTGTTCGATGGAAATCTCCACCCCCAGGGCCTCGAAGCCCTTAATGTGCTGGTCTATGGGCCTGACACCGATGTCACAGCCACCGGGCATGGCCACCTCAGCTTCACCAAACTTAGCCAGTAAAACCCCCAGGAGATAGTACGAAGCGCGAAGCTTCTTGACCAGGGAGTGCGGGGGCTGGGTACAGGAAAAACCAGCCGGATTAATTTCCATGACCCCGTCCTCGCGTCTTTCCATCTGCACGCCCAGGTGCTGCACGATATCCTGGTAAACCCGGACATCCTGA
This sequence comes from Candidatus Acetocimmeria pyornia, assembly GCA_004367365.1. Classification (GTDB taxonomy): domain Bacteria; phylum Bacillota; class Sulfobacillia; order UBA3575; family UBA3575; genus Acetocimmeria; species Acetocimmeria pyornia. Next base: position 7,850 of record SESX01000002.1, on the reverse strand, counting down.
ATGTCCGGGAGGTTTTCAATGGTACTCGTCCCTTCGGCAAGAAGGGCTGCCGGGATCATGGCTACCGCCGCGTTCTTCCGCCCACTGACGGCTACTCTGCCTTCCAGGCGCTGCCCCCCTGTAATGACCAATTTTGACACCGTTTTCCTCCCCGCTCCCTCCGTGGTAGTTGAGCCTTCCTACCGTTCAACCCGTCCTACCACCTGCCGTGAAGCCAGGCAAAGAGACGGGTTGTTACCCGTTAGTGACATTATGTTTAATTCTCCGGGGGTTGTGCATCTCCTGCCGCCCAGTACGCAGTGCAATCGACCTTTTCACTGGTAGCTACCCCCAATGATACGACCATACTGTACCACCGTGTCGTGCCAGAACCTGCTCAGAGCTGGAAAACCCTTCAGTCCCCAGGCCTAGGGAGCAAGGCTCATTCCGACGGCTCCCTTTCACCTGTGTAGGCATTGACATAAAAGGTGTCCCCTCCCTCCATCCGGATCCGCCACACGGGAGGGGCTTCCCACTGGTTGGCATCATAGATCCGGCTGTAGTAGCCGAGGTCGATCTCCCGGATCACCCATCCGGCACCAGGCCTGGCCTTCTCCCCACTGTCTCGGCTTTTCAGCAAGGCATTCAACCGGCCCAGGGCTTCTGTGGCCGGGATGATGCCCTTCCTGGGACCACTGTAGCCCAATGGTTTAAGCCATGTGCGCTGAAAATCAACCACCCTGCCGTCGGTTGATAGTTTAACCTCGATTCTACCTCCGAACACCGGCCAGCCGTCGAATTCTTGGTAGTACCGGACAAGGTAGAGGCCTTCTGCCTCCAGGAAAACAACCCCGTCGAAACGGGACGCCGGCGGAAATCCGCCCTTGGTCTCAATGAAACCCTCAGCTAAACGCCGGGCAGTGTTGGCGTTGAGGGTACCGGGAGCTTGACCCTTGCCCTGGGTCCCCCCAGCTGTCTGGTCCGGCTTTTCTCCTTCCTTCCCTGGGCCTGGTTCCTGGCCTTGCTTTTCGGGTCCGGCGTGGGCCAGGACAAGAAAAGCCATCGGCGGGGCCTTTCTGGGTACAGGTGCGGCCAGCTCAATCCCTTCTGCGGCCAGTTCTTCACTCACTTCCCGAATCTGCTCCACTGTCACCGGTAAGTAGTGAGACTCGTCGAGGTTGATAACCTCCCAGACCCGGTAGATCAAGAAAGCATTGAGCAGTGCGAAGGCTGTGATGAGGATCGTCTTGGCCCGGGGCCAGTCCACTGTACCCACCGCCTTTCCGTTTGTCAAGAAAACTCGTCCCTTTACCCCTTGGTGACCTCTCCGGTCAGGGCATCCACCACAAACCTTCCCCGTACGGTTTCGAAAACCCATACCGGGTTTAGAAGCCACCTGGTTTCAGCCTGGGCGGGAGTGACCTGGTAGGCCAGGTAAACATCGGTCACGGTAATTTCTTCTCCTGCTCCGTTCCCCGAGGCAATCTCGGCATCCACTGCTGCCAGCGCTTCCTCCACCCCGAGAAGGGGCAGCTGGGATGGTCCTTCTTCTTCCCGTGGTTTCAGTACAAGCCTGGAATAGGTTTCAACCTCGCCTCCCATGACCACCGTGGTCATGGCGCCTTTCATATCCCCCGGGTAGATAACAGGAAGACCACGGTACCGGTACGAAAAAGCAATCTCATACCTAGAACCCGCGCGCCCCTGGTGCCGGGCCGGATCGAGGAGGGCAAACGGCCTGCCGGTGAAAGAAGAAAGGTAGCAGTTGTCAGGCCATCCCCCGTGGCGGGCGATGAAAGTGATGGCGGCTTCCAGGGCTCCCACCGGTGCCACCTGGGGGCGGTCACCAGACACTTGGGGGACATTGAATTCGAGAACACCATTGGGATAAAGCCTTAACCCGCGTTTCCCGTCAGTATAGATGATGGCCCCGTCCTTCTCGTCGATTCTCCGCACAAAGGAAAGGTCCAGGAAAAACCTCTCGGCGGTCTCCTCTGGGTTGGTCCACTCCGGGTCCAGCAGAACCCGGGAGCTTAAAAGAGGGTGCTCTGGCACGTAGAGACCGGCCTCGGGTTGGAGATGACCCAACCGGTTGGGAAGGGCCCTGGCCGGGACCAGGTCCTCGGAGGTTAAACTGCTCATCAGACTGCGGAGGGCAAGAGCACCACCGACCACTTGGGCCCGGCCGTAGGTTTGGGCGCCCTGGTCCACAAAGTAGACCTCGGTGTTCTCACCAAAAACAAGGACAACCCTATCCATCATAAGTGAACGGCCGGCTTGCTCCTTCAGACCCTCGATTTCCCACAGGCGCAGCCAGAGGTCAGCCGGGAGACTTGCCGCCAGGACCAGTTCCATGCGGGGCCGTGGCTTGACCTCTTCCCCAGGGCCTGGCTCCTCTTGGACCTTTTCGCGGCGCGACACCTCTTCTTGTATGGTATTTTCCATCTCGAGACCATCGATGGCGCGCAGGGCTGACCTCGCCTCGAGCCAGATCCGGTGGTAGAGGTCTGAATCGGGCCGTACGAGGAAGTGTTTTTCACCGCCCGTGGAGATGACAACCTGGCGGGGGCCGGTGAGGTCTGCCAGGGTCCGCGTTTCCACGCGCTCCCTTCCGGTTTCGTAGGCCCTGGCAACCTCACCTGTTCCGCGCGGGATGCCAAGCCATAACCAGCTGGTAAGGGTCAGGCTCAAGGTAACCAGAAAAAAGAGGGCAATGCTCTTGATGGTCTCCTTCATCTGGGTTCACCTCGCTTCAGAGGCATCCTTTTCTGGCTGCGACCGTCCACAGGCCCTTTTGTCCCTTGCGGAACAGTAAAGGTCACACGGGTCCCGCGGTTAAGTGCACTCTCAATCTTGATGGCCCCGCCGTGGGCTTCCACGATCTCCCTCGCGATGGAAAGGCCGAGACCCGTTCCGCCCAGGCTGCGCGACCGAGCCTTATCCACCCGGTAAAACCGTTCAAAAATCCGGGGCAGGTCTTCCCGTGGAATCCCAATACCGGTATCTGAAACCACAGTCCGCAGGTAACCATCCTGCAGGTCAACGGAGACCTCAACCCGTCCTCCGGCAGGCGTAAACTCAATGGCATTACCAATAATATTCTGGAGGACCTGTTCCATTTGGTCCGGGTCCACCCTGACCAGGGAACACCTGGCCGGAATCCGGGTCACGACACTCAAATCCTTTTTTTCGGCCGGGACCCGGAGTTTGTCCACGGTTCCCCTCACGAACTCGCACCAGTCGATGGCCCGCAACACCGCTTTGCCGCGCTGGAAATCCAGCCGGCTCAGGCTCAGGAGCTCCCGCACCAAGCGGATCATCCGGTCGGTCTCCGCCAGGGCCACCCCGAGAAAACGCCGGGCCAGACCTGGATCGTCCACCGCCCCATCCAGGAGGGTTTCCAGGTAGCTTTTCATGGTGGTCAGCGGGGTGCGAAGCTCGTGGGAGACATTGGCTACAAAATCCTTGCGCAGCTTCTCCAGTCTTTCCTGCTCGGTCACATCCTGAAGAACCACCACCACTCCTGCCTTGTCACCCCGTTGGTTCCCGAGGGAGGCCAGCTGGGTCCTGATGACCCGGGGAGGCTTGCTGAGCTCCAGGCGACCACTGGACGGAACCTCGCCGGCCTGGGACTGTTTGATCACCTGGGCAAGTCCGGTCTGGGCAAGGAACTCCTCGGGAGCAGCTGCCGCCTTTTCAGGGGTCGTGTTGAGCATCCGCGCAGCCGCCGGGTTCACGATCAAGACCCGTTGACTAGAGTCTACGGCCACAATCCCATCGGCCATGTGGGTGAGGATGGCTTCCATGCGGCTCTTTTCGCGGGACATTTCACCAAGGGTGTTCTTGAGGCGTTCGGTAAGGTAGTTGAACATCGCCCCAAGCTGTCCAATTTCATCCTGGGAATGAAGCTCGATGCGTTCTTCAAAATCACCTGCTGCCATCCGCGCTGCCCGGGAAGTCAGCTCCCGGATCGGGGTGGTAATGGTTCTTGCCAGGGCCAGGGCGAGAATGCTGGTCAGGGCCAGGGCTAGGGAGGTGGCACTGAGGAGAATGACCTTGATATCACCCAGGGTACGATAGGTTTTCTCCAGGGAGGCTGTGAGGTAAACCGCTCCCAGGATTTGACCTCCGGAGCTGATGGGTACACTAAGATGCAGCCGGCGTTCACCAGACTCCCCGTCGGTTCTGATGGCTTTAGACTGCCCGCCGGCCAGGGCCCTGGTGATCTCAGGCCGGATGTATCTTTCCCCTTTCCTGGCGTCCGCCGAGGTCGAGGCCCCAATGACTGCGGCCATCTTGTCAACAATGACGATATCCAGCCCGGCCTGCCGGCTGAACTCCTGCACCAGGCTGTCAACCCGGGGCCCGTCCGGAGCCTGCCGCATGTACCGCTCCAGGAAACCGGCCATGAGCTGGGCTTGAGACTCAAGGCTGGAGGAGAAACTGTGCAGGTAGTAGCGTTCGAGGGATTGGGAAAGGTAAACACCGATTACCTCCATCGCCAGGAGAATAAGGAGGAAATAAATCACCACCATTTTCCATTGAATGCTCTTGAGCATGGTCAATCCCCCGGCCGGTGGTCCCCGGCGGTAAAGTAGTAGCCAACCCCACGCTTGGTAAGGATGAGTTCTGGAGCACTGGGGTGGTCCTCGATCTTCTCTCTAAGCCGGCGGATGGTGACATCCACCGTGCGGATATCACCGTAGAACTCATAACCCCAGACCTCCTCGAGGAGCATCTCCCTGGAGAAGACGCGACCGGGATTAGAGGCCAGAAAGCGAAGGAGCTCAAACTCACGCACCGACAGCTCGACCCGTTTTTCCCGCTTAAAACACTCGTAAGTGGACGGGTTCAGGACCAGGTTCCCCCGCCTGATGGTTTTGGCCCCCGGGAGGCCGCTGCTGCCAACCTGTGCCCGGCGGAGCAGGGCCTTGATACGGGCCACCAGTTCCCGCGGACTGAAGGGCTTGGTAACATAGTCATCAGCTCCAATCTCAAGGCCGAGAACCTTATCCACCTCGTCATCCCTGGCGGTGAGCATCAGGATCGGAACCATGGAATCCCGTCTCAGGGTCCTACAGACGGTGTAGCCGTCGCACTTGGGCAGCATAATGTCCAGAATGACCGCATCAGGCTGAACCCGGGCTGCAGTTTCCAGGGCTTCTTCGCCGTCATATGCCATGACCACCTGAAAGCCTTCTTTTTCCAGGTTGTACTTGATGATCTCAGCAATGGGTTTCTCGTCGTCGACAACGAGGATCTTGCCCACCATCATCGGTCACCTGCCGGTTCGAGTTTTCCCTGAAAAATCCCCCAGGACCGAATCCCCGTGAGTACCGTTTTCGACCTCGGACCTCCAAATCCTCTGCAGGGTTCACCGGTACCCCTGCTCTTCCAACCATTCCAACCAGCGCAGCTCCAGGTCTCCGTAGTCAATGCCGGTGACCAGCTGCAGGGCTTCAGGCATCGGTTTTCCCTCTCCCAGCCTGGCCACAAGCTGGCGCAGGGCTTCATCCCCGTAAGATTCAGCCAGAAAACAAACCAGGGTGAATGCCTGGCGGTAAGCCAGGGATTGGTTCGGAAGGCGTACAAACTGTTCCTCCAGTTCTTCCAGGGTGTAGAGGGGCTGTTTCAGGTTTGATTCAGGCTCGACCCAGACAAAGCCCGTCAGGCGGTACTCTTCGTACTGTGCCAGGCCTTCACTGAACCAGTATGGGTAGTTCCCGCTGGTGGCGTAATCGAGAACCAGGTGGGTAAGTTCATGGACGGTGGGACCGGTGTAGCGAAACACCTTCGCGATCAACTCGGGCTTGTCCTCGTCGATCCAGGCCCTGGGTGAAAGAATCCGGATCACACCCCGGTGGTAGGCGCCCAGGGCATTTTCCCCCTGAGCCCAGCCAAAACTGTTCCTCATTGCTTCCCGGTCGGGGTGGAGAATGATATCGACGGTACTGGTAGGCTTGAACCCTAAATCCCGGGCAACCAACCCGTAAACCTCGTGGGCCACTTCTAAGACCAGGGAGGCCGCCTCCCTGTCCTCAAGCTGGTAGCGGACCACAAAGGGATCACTCCTCAGTGTGAGGTAACCCTCTTCCGGGCCTGCCGTCGAAAGCGCCAGGGCCCTGGCACCTTCCCTGATGATCCGGTATACATAGAACCTGAGGGGTAGGTGGGGGTTGTAAAAGTGGAGGAAAAGGTAAGAATAAAGAAAAGCCAGGGTCAGAAGGCTGACCAGAATAATAAAGCCCCAGTTTTTTGGAGCTATTGTTTTTAACATGAAGAACACTCCCCTGGTAAGGCCTAAACATACTCCCTTACATACTTACTTATAATCCAATTATAGCATATAGTTTACATAACAATCTAGCGGCCTCGGTACCTTCGCGCCTGGCACAAGATAGGAAACCTTTTTTCAATCATGGTTTTGTGGTCCGTTGATTGTTGGTACAGGGGTTTTACTCCAAGCCTCGTGCGCGCGCTCTCGCGCGGCAAAAAAATGTGTGGCTCGCGCCACACATCTTAAGAGGGGGTCAGTTAACTTTTTAGGTCTGGCCCTTGGTCTTTACTGGTTTTTAATATACCAGCGGATTGTTACAGGCGTATTACAGGGCCTTTAAAAGTTCTTTACATCTTTATACCGGTGCTAGCACGAAAATGTCCGTGCGGCGCCGGCCTTCCTTCGCGGCGTCACGCTCACCGTACAGTTGTCATGAACCTCGCCGGCTCCGGGCCGCAGCCACAAACTCGCGGTGGCTGCGGCTGATCCTCTGCCGCCTGCGGTTCTTGAACTCCTTCGCTGCCCGCCGCCCAGGAAGCCCGCGCCTGCCCGTTGGTTGCCACCCCTGATGTACATTCCAACAACCAGCTGGTTACTGATTTTCATCCTCCGTGGTGCCGCCATGGAGCACTAGTCAGCGGGGTAGTATCTTATGGGGTCTTGTGGTTTACCGTTTACCCTGACTTCAAAGTGCAAGTGAGGGCCAGTGGAACGCCCGGTGTTCCCACTCCGGGCAATTACCTCTCCCTTTTTGACCACGTCCCCTGGACTGACCAGGAAACTGGAGAGATGACCGTAAACCGTCACAATTCCACCCCCGTGGTCGATTCGAACCACGTAACCATAGCCACCATCCCACCCGGCAAAGGTCACGGTACCGCTATCAGCCGCCTTTACCGAGGTACCACTAGGAGCCGCGATATCAATCCCCTCGTGCAGCCGCCCCCAACGCCACCCGAATTCTGAGGTGATCCTTCCCAGCATGGGCCAGATGAAGGTACCGGTACCTCGCTGGGGAATCTCCCTGGTTCCCTGGACAACAACCCTGGTTACCGGTTCAGCTGTCACGCGTTCTTCAATGGTGGTCCGGCTTATCTCACGGCCGTTTTCCCGCAGGATGCGAACCGTGATCTCCTTAGAGCCGTATTTTCCTGCCTGCCTAACCACCCTCTGCCAGGGCCATAACGATTCGTCCTTGATGACCTTGGTTCGGTAGGGAATGGAACGGGTATACGTGTAAACCTCTGTACTCTGGATGTTGATGTAGGGGTCAGGAACCACAAGGTCAAGTTGATCTCCGGGCCGGATCAGGTCTGATTTCAACTGGGGATTGGCCTTCCGGATCTCCTCCACCGTCATGTCCCTCTCGCTGGCGATGGCCCAAAGGGAATCCCCCTCCTTGACGGTGTGAATGATCACCTTATCGGTACCCCGCAGCAGGATTCGCTTCGCTTCAGCAACAGCCCGGACCTCCTCCGGTGCCGCGGTCCCAGTTTCGAAGCCAACCCTCTCCGTAATCCGGACCTCCTCCACCTGAACCCGTCCCCGCTCCAGGAGCCTTGCTTCGTACTCGGAGGTGATCTCATCGAGTACC
>SESX01000199.1 GCA_004367365.1 Candidatus Acetocimmeria pyornia | reverse complement strand
GGTTCGGTCGATACGGCCCGCGCAACAGGTCTGCTACAGACCAAATGAAGCTGACTTTTTCACCGAAATTGTTCATGGCCTCATCCTCTTTGACAATTTTCCTCCCTCGTAGTGCCGACATGTTGGCATGGAGACTTGTTCCACCATAACATATGCTCAAAACATGAGAAATCTTTTTCGACCTGAGAAACCTTTAAAAGAAGGGCGTTCAGAAGGGCGTTTCGCAACCTGTCATAAATATTCCTCCTTTGCAAAAAAATTCCTCTATAGACCGGGAGGGTCGGTTTAGGAGGAAATTCTTTTGGACAAAAAAAGCCTTGCTATTTGCAAGGCTTTCAGGGTTTAGAAGGAAGTTCAACATTTATCATCCTTCATCTTTTCCTTTTCCTTTGCTTGTCCTTTGGGACAACAATGGTCCCTACAGCTTTAACTACAACTTCAGGAGGGTCAAGATACTCTGCCGACGAATCAAAGGGGCCGACATCTTTAGACTGGATGACCTTCTGCGCCTGAAAAATTATTTTCCTGGAAGTATTGCCCGTTTCAACAATCTCCCCTGTTACTTCCAAAAAGTCCCCGCCGTAAACAGGCTTCAGAAAATGAACAGATTCATACGCCACAAGTAAACCTTCGTCACCGTCATGTCTTATAGCCAGTTCGGTGGCCAGGTCTCCAAAAAGCTTTAGGGTATATGCTCCTGCAACCAGGTTGCCGCTGTAATGTACATCAGCTTCGGAAACACGGACCCTCAAGGAAGCTTTCATCTCCTCACCCCTTTTCTCAAAAGTTTTGCTGCCAGCAGGAAGAAACCGACTTTAACGGCATCACCATCACAAAGAAGACAAGGTGGCACGGGCGTAAGAAGTATTACGCTCGACCGATAATATAGCGATATGGGTCCACTTCGTTCCGTAAGATACGAAGCTCCTCCTCGTTCGGAGGTTCGGTGATGCCCAAATTATCATCCCAGAGAAGTTCGAAACTTGTATTCTCTTCGACATCTTTCCTTGTGACCCCTGGATGAACGCTTTCAACTTTCATCCGGCAGGTTTCCTCATCAAAGCCGGCAACACAAAGATCAGTTATGACTTTGTAGGGTCCAGTGCCTGCTGGAAGTCCTGCAGCTTCCCGGGCTCCCGGGCCGGTTAGGTACCCAGGTGTCGTGATAAAGTCACACTTTTCTACGAGTCGTCTGCGGGTATGTTGTGTCATCACCATCGTGCGCCAGCACAAAGAGGCCAAATCGTTTGCTCCACCACTACCGGGCAGGCGGACCTTCGGGGCATGATAATCACTGCCGATGATGGTGGAGTTCACGTTCCCATACATATCAATTTGGGCTCCACCGATAAAAGTATAATCTACCATACCGCGCTGGCAGGTTTCCATGACCTCCGGCATGCTGCTGGCTGCCAGTGCTTTGTGGAAAGTACGAGAGTCCCCAACAGAAATTGGCATCGAAGGTAACTGGGGTCCCATCCCTCCGGCCTCAAAGAAAACAGTCAAGTTTGGTGCAGATGTTTTTTGAGCCAGCATCGCAGCTGCACATGGTGCCCCAGTTCCTACCACCACAATGCTTTCATCCTCGAGGTTCCTGGCGGCTACACATATCATGAGCTCCATGCGGTTGTATGACACTTGTACAACCCCCTTCTCTCATGTGTAAATGCCCTCAATTAAGAATTCCTGGTTCCGAAGCTGCGTGATCTTCTTCAAACCACCACACAGTTGTAGATACTCGTAAAAATCTTCGGTTCCGTAAATGTACTGCTCGAGGAATTCGTCCAGCCTTCCCTCCCTCTCTGCCGTCAACCATTCATTCAAATGCTCCTCGTCTGAATAGTATTCATAGGGCATGTTACCAGGATAAGAACCATATGGCACCTCGATGACGGCGTCCACGCAATAATAAGGGATCACTGTGCACTCTGGATTTTGCCGGATATCATCATGGGGCACCAACCGTTCAGTCGTAATGATCACGCGCTTGGAGGCACGCGCAATATCCTCGTCTGAGATCTTTATACCATCAATTTGGCAGTTGCCATAAACATCACTCCGATGGACATGAATTATCCCCACATCTGGATAGAGAGCAGGCAGCGCTGCCAGTTTGATTTTCGTATAAGGACACTCAATCTCTTTGAAGCTACTGTATTTTGCAGTATCAGTACCCAACATAACCCGTGCAGGTATGAAGGGGATACCCATGGCGGCAGCCTTGTATCGCCAGGCCAAAGCAGCATTCGTCCATTCTACTGCCTTCACCATTCCCCTTTCAAAAACACGTCGAGATGCCATAGACAACCCCCGGGCTTCTAAACCCACCACGTATGCAATATCACACCGATCAAAACACTCACCTGCAGCCAAAATCTGACAATCATGGGTGGCCGTATGACCAGATAAACCAAGGTGTTTCTTGCGCTGGCGTACAATCTCGTGCAACACCGCAGTCGGAATCCGGATCGCCCCAAAACCACCTACCGCAATATAATCGCCGTCGTGAACCAGTTCTCTTACCGCCTCCTTGACGGTCATCACCTTGTTTACCATCTTGCGGGATTTGCGGCGGAAAAACTCTCGTGCCTCATCTGGGTCTGGATTCACAAAAAGTGCCCCATCAGTACTTGTCGCTCTAAGCATCTTCTTTTCCCCCCTGAAACTGTATCAATGCTTTGTAAATGCAAATTGTCGGGTAAAAACCCGAGTTTACCAGTTCCAAGGACTTGGGCTGCATGATTCGACGGAGTCTGTATTTAGCGGCCTTCAGTCTCTATCCAGGGCAGACAGTCTTACCCCTTCCCTACTCCACATCCTTTGAAACTGAGCCACCAGGTGACACTAGGGAACTGCTTCACAAATACAGGTGCGGGCGAAACCAGCGACCTACCCCACCAGGTGCCCGGGCTGGTCGTAATTGCACGGTGAAACTTCGCGGTACGTATTGGCCTGGCCGCGTAACCCTGTGTAAACACTGAGGTTCTTCAGGCTGTTTACTGGTATGTCGTAGAACACCCCCCTAATTGTGCAGAAATGCACAATTAAACCTTTCTTCAAAGCCCTTAGAATTCCTTCCCAAAAAACTCTCTTTTTTAAATCTCCTGAATATCAAGTTTCTTAAAGCAACTATGGGTAACTCATGCCTCCATCCCACGCGTTCTTCAGATCCTATCCAAATCAACCAAGACGTGGAATGACTGCTCTCCAGTTCCCAAGCCAATACAACTTACCTCACCATCTTGATCCCAACCGGCAGTGTCTGGGGATTGACAAATCTCTCCAGGGCTTCCTGCAGCTCTTTCAAACGCTCCGTTCCCTTCGGTCCTGCTCCTTCCAAGCACCGGAAGATCAGCCCGGAATCTTCCCCCTGTACGGGAGAGGACAATCACAGAAAGGGGGCTCCTGATCACTCTCATCTTCCCCCACGGCCCCTGGAGTACCAGCACCACTCCTGGCTCCGACCACCCGGGCCCCCTGTTTTTCAATGCGGCAGGAAACCACCTGGCAGGCCACGCCTGCCCCGGAAAAGGCCCCGCGCATGGCCTCGGCCACCACACCCGACTTATCATTTTTAGCAAAGGCCAGTACCGAAGGTCCTCCCCCACTGAGGGCTGTCCCCAAAGCCCCCACGCGCCGGGCAGCCTCCATGGCTTCCGGAACCCCGGCAAAGAGGGCAAGCCTGGTTGGTTGGTGGAGGCGGTCCCGGGTGGCAGCATCCAGGTGCTCAAACCGACCGCTGAGCAAAGACCCAACCAAGAGGGCGGCCCGCCCCACGTTAAAAGAGGCGTCCTCCAAGGAGACTTGGCGCGGAAGCCATCTCCGGCTGTGGGCGGTAGAAGAAGCGTAGTGGGGTATGGCCAGGACTACCGATAACCCCTGGGGCGGCTCCAGTTTTAAACACCGGAACCTCTCTCCGGAAAAGTAGGATATCGTTAGACCCCCAAAGAGTGCTGGGGCCACGTTGTCCGGATGGTCCTCCAGGCGGCAGGCCAGTTGAAACAGCTCCTCGCTGGAAAAAGGGAATTCAGCCAAGGCGTTGCCCGCCAGCAGGCCTCCCACAATGGCCGCAGCACTGCTTCCCAACCCCCGGGCCACAGGGATATTCATTTTGATGGTTAGGCTCAGCGGTGGTACCTCCTGGCCCAACTGGGAAAAGACTGCACGTACTGCCCGGTAGACAAGGTTGGTCCCGTCCGTGCTGACACCTTCGGTTCCCTTTCCTTCAAGCCGGATCTCTGGGCTACCTCGCTCTTTTCGCACCGGCTTAATTTCGATTTCATCAAACCACTGCAAGGCCAGACCAACGGCATCAAATCCGGGGCCCAGGTTGGCTGAAGTAGCTGGAACTAATACTTTAACCATT
>SESX01000198.1 GCA_004367365.1 Candidatus Acetocimmeria pyornia | reverse complement strand
CGGGCTTGACCGGGTCTACCTCTTGGCTCCGTTGGTGGGGGCATCTTTAGCCTACCTTCCCTGGGACCTTAGGGAAAGGTTGATCCTGGGTGATGTGGGCTCCAATGTCCTCGGGGGTTCCCTGGGTTTGGCCCTGGCCTGGCAGCTGTCCCTCCCAGTCAGGATGGTGCTTGTTTTTCTGCTCTTTTGTCTTCACCTGTGGTGTGAAAACCATTCCCTTACCGGCCTGATCCGAAACAATGTCCTGCTCAACTACCTGGACCGGCTGGGAAGAACACGAACCTGAAGACGCCCGCTGCGGTGAGGTAACCTTGAGAAAGGAAGGTGCTTTCCTCATCAATCTCCGATCTTATTTTCAACTGCTAGGCCCTGGCCAAGAAAGGAAATGCATATTCACTGACGAATACTTAATGGGAGAGCCAAGACGTCGGAATTCAGGCCATGGCCGACCAGCTGCTGTCCCGCGCCATGGCTTTGCTGTGTTCTGGTGGCATCAGGCTTGCCCCGCAAGCGCCCCGTGTAACCCGGTGTCTCCTGCCAGGCCTCTTGCTGGGCGGCTTGGTGACCTTTGGTGCTGTGTAGGCAGGTCAGGTTACCTGCTAGGTGCTTTTCCAATACAATGTGAGGTGGAGACTATATTCCAGAAGGAGGTTTCCCCGTGAAAGTGTTGGAGGGCATGAACCAGTTTGGGCACGAGCAGCTCGTATTCTGCTCTGACCAGGCCTGTGGTCTCAGGGCGGTGATTGCCATCCACGACACCACCTTGGGTCCTGCTCTCGGAGGTACACGCATGTGGCCTTACCGGTCGGAGGATGAGGCTGTTTACGACGTCCTCCGGCTCTCACGCGGTATGACCTATAAGAATGCTGCCATGGGGCTTAACTTTGGGGGCGGCAAGGCGGTCATTATTGGTGACCCCCGGAAGGATAAATCCGAGGAGCTCTTTCGGGCCTTCGGCAGGTTTGTTCATTCCCTGGGCGGAAGGTACCTGACGGCTGAAGACGTGGGGATCAACCCTGATGACATGCTGCTGGTTCAAATGGAAACTCCTTATGTCCACGGCCTTCCGGATACCAGTGGTGACCCGTCTCCTGCAACTGCTTACGGTGTTTACCGGGGTATGAAAGCCTGTGCCAAGGAGGTTTACGGGGACGCCTCTCTTAAAGGGAAGCGGGTGGCCCTTCAGGGTGTAGGCCACGTGGGTTACCACTTGGCGAAACACCTCGCGGATGAAGGGGCAGAGCTGGTAGTTGCCGATATTTACCAGGACCGGGTTCGCCTTGCCGTTGACGAATTCGGTGCGGAAACGGTAGACCCGGAGGAGATTTATGGTGTGGACTGCGACATTTTTGCCCCCTCTGCCCTGGGGGCGGTGATCAATGATGAGACGATTCTTCGTCTTAAGTGCCAGATCGTGGCCGGTGCAGCCAACAACCAGCTTGAGGAGCCCCGCCACGGGGATAAACTGGATGAACTGGGTATTCTTTACGCCCCGGATTATGTCATCAATGGAGGTGGGGTGATCAACGTTGCGGCAGAGCTTGAGCCTGGAGGCTACAACAAGGACCGGGCTTACGCAAAGATCGGGAAGATTTACGATAAGATCCTGCAGGTCATTGAGATTTCAAAGAAAAACCGGATACCCACTTACCAGGCGGCAGATGTCATGGCCGAGGAAAGGATCCGCCGCATCGGACAGTTAAAGAAAATCCATCTAGGCCGGTAAAGGTCCCGTGGCCTGCCTGTCGTCCGGAAGGCTGCTAGGGATTTGGGGCGTGGTTACAATGAAATCAACCTGTTGGTGGCCCACATGGGTGGAGGGATCACTTTTGGCGCCCACCGGTGTGGACGGGTGGTTGACATTAGCAACGGGCTTGATGGTGAGGGGCCCCATGAGCCCCGAGCGGGCCGGAACCCTACCGGTTTGGGACCTGGTCCGGGTTTACCCGGGAGAGAACGAGCTTTCGGCGCTGGCCGAAGGTGCCTTCCGAGTACTGGCAGGGGAAGAGAAACCACTGATGGACGACTCGTCGGGTACTGGATGACTTAGTTGTGAGACAACGGGGGGCGTGCCTGTGTCGGAAAAGAGGGTATTTGTTTTTGTAGGAGCCTACGGGAGCGGCAAGACCGAGGTTGCCATCAACTATGCTCTTCACCTGAATAAAGAAGGGAAACAGGTGGTGATGGTGGACCTGGATCTGGTCACCCCTTACTTTCGTTCCCGGGAGGCGGCGTGTTCTCTACGGGAAAAAGGGATCGAGGTCTTGGCGCCGCCGAGGGAGCTGAGCCGAGCCGATCTTCCCATTCTTCCACCGGGAATCACTTCCGTTCTAAAGAACAAGGGGAAATATGTGATCCTAGACGTCGGGGGAGACCCTACCGGGGCGCGTGTTCTGGGTACTCTGCAAGGGTTGCTGCCGGTCAGAGACTTGGAGGTATTCTACGTTGTTAACGCCCGGCGGCCCTTCACCAGGGAGGTAGACCAGGCCAGAGATGTTTTGGAGCGCATTGAGGCTTCATCCCGGGTTAAGGCGACAGCCCTGGTGAACAATACCCATCTCGGTGACTTAACGAACCCGGAGGTGGTCCTTGAGGGTGGGGACATGGTCAGGGAGCTTGCCATGCGGTTGGGCCTGCCTGTCAAGATCACGGCGGTCAAAAAAGACCTCGCTTCTCTAATCCCCAACGGTCATGGGGTGGGGATGATCCTTCCCCTGACGCGGCATATGTGCACTCCGTGGGATGAAGTCCCCCCTGACCCAGGAGCTGACCTGGCGCCGGTTCCCCTCAGGGTGAAGGCGCCCTCTCTGGAGCCTACCAGGGATTAAAGCCGTTAGAGGGGAGGCACCCATCGCCGCCGGGGAAATGAGGGGAAAGAAGCAGAACCGGTCGTACCAACAACAATGAAAACCCGAACTGCCTGAAGACGAAACAGAGGAGGGATGCCGATGGTCAAGGAAAAGCGGGTGATCTTCGACGAGGAACGCTGCAAGGGATGCGAACTATGTACAACTGTTTGTCCCAGGAACATCATCTTTATGGCAGAGCGGATTAACACGCAAGGTTATCACCCGGCCACGGTGAAAAGTGAGGACCAGGAGAAGTGTACCAGTTGTGCCCTGTGTGCACGTATGTGCCCGGATACTGTCATCACAGTACGCAAGTGACTAAGGAGGGAACCAAGAAGTGGCTGAAACCATTCTGATGAAGGGAAACGAGGCGGTTGCCGAAGCGGCCATCCGCGGTGGTTGTCGCTTCTTCTTTGGGTACCCGATTACCCCCCAGAGTGAAGTTCCGGAATATGTGTCCAGGAGACTGCCCGAGGTTGGTGGGGTCTTTTTGCAGGCGGAAAGCGAGGTGGCGGCCATCAACATGGTCTACGGCGCCGGTGGTGCCGGGGCCCGGGTTATGACCTCGTCATCCAGTCCTGGGATCAGCCTTAAACAAGAGGGCATCTCCTACATCGCCGGTGCGGAAATCCCGTGTGTGATCGTCAACATGGTCCGGGGTGGCCCCGGTCTGGGCACGATCCAGCCGGCCCAATCTGATTATTTCCAGGCTACAAAGGGTGGAGGGCATGGGGACTACAGGATCCTCGTTTTCGCCCCTGCTTCAGTTCAGGAGATGGTAGACCTTACCATTGAGTCTTTTGACCTGGCTGATAAGTACCGGAACCCGGTAATGATCATGGGTGATGGGATCCTGGGTCAGATGATGGAACCAGTGCGGTTTCCCGACGGTCCCGACCGCCCGAATCCCGAGAAGCCTTGGGCCACAACCGGCAAGAGAGGTCGGAAGAAAGTCAACCTGATCAGTTCCCTGAACATTGAACCAGAGAAAATGGAAGAACACAACTGGAAACTACACCGGAAATACCGTGAAATGGAGAAGAATGAGGTCCGGTTTGAAACCGATGACGTCGACGGGGCGGATGTCATCATCGTGGCCTACGGTACCACGGCGAGGGTCGCCAGGAGCGCGATACGCAAGGCCGCCGAAAGAGGCTACCGGGTTGGCTTGTTGCGTCCCATCACCCTTTGGCCCTTCCCCTATGCACCCCTCCGGGAGCTTGCACCGAGGGTAAAGGCGTTCCTAGTGGTTGAGATGAGTACGGGACAGATGGTCGATGATGTAAAGATCGGTGTGGAAGGGAAAGCCCCTGTCTGCTTCCACGGCCGTCCCGGCGGGATGATTCCGGACCCGGAAGGCATTGTACAGGAAATCGACAGGATCATGACGGGGAGAGGTGCCAGGGCATGAAGACAGTTTTTGAAAGGCCGAAAAGTTTGAGGGAACGGCTCATGCATTATTGTCCCGGGTGTACCCACGGGATCGCCCACCGCCTGGTTGCGGAGGCCATTGATGAGCTTGGGCTCCAGGATGACA
>SESX01000197.1 GCA_004367365.1 Candidatus Acetocimmeria pyornia | reverse complement strand
TGAAAGGTGTTATTCAGGGTATTCAAGCGATTATAAGGGAAAGTAAAGCGCCGCCTGCCAAGAGAGTTGGTTACTGCAAGAACTGCGGCTACAGGGAGTTTTGCTGGTCATGAGGAGGACAATTTATATTTTTTCTGATGGTGTCCTGAAACGTAGAGCAAATACCATTTACTTTGAAGGTGATAGTGGAAAAAAATACATTCCAGTGGAAAATACTAATGAAATAATGATCTTCGGCGAGGTGGATATTAACAAGAGATTTCTAGAGTTTGTCACCCAGTCTGAAATCATCTTACATTTTTTTAACCGCTATGAATACTATGTCGGCTCGTATTACCCCAGAGAACATTTGAACTCGGGATATATGATTTTGAGGCAGGCTGCACATTACCTTGATGCTGTCAAGAGACAAAAACTAGCGGCGAAGTTTGTCAAGGGTGCCTTCAAGAACCTTAAGAATGTGCTTCGTTATTACATTACCCGGGGAAAAGACTTAAGTGAAATAATGGAAAAAATTCAGGCATTGGAAGATAAGGTGGTTGATTGTGAAGATATTGGTCAGCTAATGGCCATTGAAGGTAACGCCAGAGAATACTATTATAAAGGGTTTGATCGTATTTTAGAGACTCCTGATTTTACATTTGAAGCTAGGACTCGCCGTCCTCCGACGAACAAGCTTAACAGTCTAATAAGTTTTGGAAATTCCCTAATGTATGCAATTTGTCTGAGTGAAATCTACAAGACACATTTAGATCCTAGGATGGGCTTTTTGCATGCAACAAACTTCCGCAGGTTTTCTCTAAACCTAGACGTAGCCGAGATATTTAAACCTATTATTGTAGATAGAGTCATTCTTAAAATGGTGGGTAAGAAAATGATTACCGGAGATGATTTTGATCGTGGCGCAGCCGGGCTTCAGCTCAGGGAAAAGGCCATGAAACTTTTTGTAAAAGAGATCGAGGAGAAGCTTGCCACAACGGTAAAGCATAGGGCTTTAGGCAGATCTGTTTCGTATCGGAGATTGATAAGACTTGAGTTATATAAAATACAAAAACACCTGATGGAAGAGAAGGAGTACCAACCTTTTGTGGCGAGATGGTAATTTATGTTTGTTATTTTGGTTTACGATGTTGGTGAAAAAAGAGTGGTCAAGGTTTTGAAAACTTGCCGGAAATACCTTAATTGGGTACAAAACTCTGTATTGGAGGGAGAAATTTCACAGGCAAAGTACAAGAAGTTACAGCTTGAATTACAGCGGATAATTGATCAAGAAGAGGACTCGATAATATTCTATATTTTGAGAACTACTAAGTACTCCAAGAGAGAGACCCTTGGGATAACGAAAGGAGGAGATAATAACATTATATAGCATCTGACCACGCTCGGAAGTTTGTCGTCGATCCCCGGTAGCGCAAAAAACCCTGGGGATCGACGACATGCTTTTTGAGGCTTTTGGGGCTTGCTAATATACGGCTTTCGGGTTGTTCTTGTATTTTTCTGGCCCGCATGTAACGTTCCAAAGACGTTTGTTTTTCCTTATTGAAATTGCGGTATTATTGGGTTACAATGGGTTTGCAGCCTACCTATGAGGGATTGAAACAAATAAGGAGGAGTACCGGTATGCCCATCAAGGGGAGTTTGCAGCCTACCTATGAGGGATTGAAACTTTACCACTCGTGGCTCTCCCTCCTCTCGCGTTGTGGTTTGCAGCCTACCTATGAGGGATTGAAACCGGACCTGGTCCTCGAGGCTCTCTGCCACCATCTCAGTTTGCAGCCTACCTATGAGGGATTGAAACAATCCAGGACGAACACGACCTTTTTCTTGCCTTCGACGTTTGCAGCCTACCTATGAGGGATTGAAACGAAAAACCGAAACCGGGAAGGATCCAGGGGGGAGGGTTTGCAGCCTACCTATGAGGGATTGAAACCGGAAGTGAGCCTGACCCCGGACCACGTCATCCGGCGTTTGCAGCCTACCTATGAGGGATTGAAACCCCCCTCACGTCTTAACCTTGACAGAGACTATCGAACCCGTTTGCAGCCTACCTATGAGGGATTGAAACCAGTCACACTTCCACCGTCAGCCAGAACCTGAAAAGGTTTGCAGCCTACCTATGAGGGATTGAAACCCACGTCCTACACGGAGATTGGTCGCGTCGAACTGGTTTGCAGCCTACCTATGAGGGATTGAAACAACCTCCGCCCGCTGTATCAGAAAGCCACACCCTGGTTTGCAGCCTACCTATGAGGGATTGAAACACTGTTGCCCCCTCAGCTCACCCCAGCCGAGAGCCAGTTTGCAGCCTACCTATGAGGGATTGAAACGCCGTCGATCCACCGGGCGAGGCCGATCTCGACGAGGTTTGCAGCCTACCTATGAGGGATTGAAACAAATGGCTTCTCCCAAAAAATAACCCGTTCAAGCAGGGTTTGCAGCCTACCTATGAGGGATTGAAACTGGAAGCAAATGGGCAGTTGAAGAAAGTTGTTTAAGTTTGCAGCCTACCTATGAGGGATTGAAACCTTTAGGGTCCACTTTGGCCTGGCTATGCTGGCCGTGTTTGCAGCCTACCTATGAGGGATTGAAACGGCTGAATAGCTTAGCAGCCGCAGCAACTAAATTGGCGTTTGCAGCCTACCTATGAGGGATTGAAACGCCTGTCGAAAGGCCTTCGCCCGGTCAGCGGGTTCTTGTTTGCAGCCTACCTATGAGGGATTGAAACGGAAATAGATTTGGAAAATGAAAAAGAATACCTGGCGAGGTTTGCAGCCTACCTATGAGGGATTGAAACTTCGCCAAGGGTGAAGTGCAGATACGAGTTTATTAGTTTGCAGCCTACCTATGAGGGATTGAAACCGTTCGTAAATATCCTGGGGGTTGAATTGTTCAACGTTTGCAGCCTACCTATGAGGGATTGAAACTGAACTCTGCGAAATCCTTGACATACTTCATTTCCGTTTGCAGCCTACCTATGAGGGATTGAAACAAACAAAAGTCCTGCCCCTATCAGGAGCAGGACTTGTTTGCAGCCTACCTATGAGGGATTGAAACAGGCGGCCCCAATGCGTTTCATGCCACCCAATGGCCACGTTTGCAGCCTACCTATGAGGGATTGAAACTTGCTACGCAAAGGTCCTGAAAACTCGTTTTGACCGTTTCCAGCCTACCTATGAGGGATTGAAACTTGGGTGGGCCCGTCCCACCCTCTGGCGGTTATTCCGTTTGCAGCCTACCTATGAGGGATTGAAACGCCCATCAAACCACGCTTTCTGCACCGGTTGCGGCGGGTTTGCAGCCTACCTATGAGGGATTGAAACGCTTGCTTGTTAAGTCTGAATCCTGCGTAAAAAGCGTTTGCAGCCTACCTATGAGGGATTGAAACAGCAGCTTGGCAGCCTCCAGCCGTGCATGCCCCCGGTTTGCAGCCTACCTATGAGGGATTGAAACCAACGAGAAGCTGGCCGAGGTGGCCGACCGAAGCTAGTTTGCAGCCTACCTATGAGGGATTGAAACAAGAGTTCGGCGTAAAGCGCGTGACGGTGATCTTTGACGTTTGCAGCCTACCTATGAGGGATTGAAACCCATGAAGGTAAACCCGGAAACGGGTGAATTAATGCAGGTTTGCAGCCTACCTATGAGGGATTGAAACCCTCCCCGGGGGGACCGACATCAAGGCCAAGGATCGGAGTTTGCAGCCTACCTATGAGGGATTGAAACATGTTCCAATTCAAACTACAAACCAGAATGAGATCCGTTTGCAGCCTACCTATGAGGGATTGAAACTTGGGGCAACTCTCGATGAGGAAAAGCGGCTGCGCCGTTTGCAGCCTACCTATGAGGGATTGAAACTTCGCAATGTAAAACCAGCAAATAACAGCCCGGAAAAGTTTGCAGCCTACCTATGAGGGATTGAAACTATTGATTGGGGTTCTGGGGACTCTGTTGGCTTATAGTTTGCAGCCTACCTATGAGGGATTGAAACAAACTTAAAAGGGTTAGGAATCCGGCTCTATTAGACGTTTGCAGCCTACCTATGAGGGATTGAAACGCAGGCTCGGGTTGGCCTTTATGGAGTTGCGGACTGTTTGCAGCCTACCTATGAGGGATTGAAACAGAGCAATGTAAAGGCATTCACAAAGTCGATGGATCGTTTGCAGCCTACCTATGAGGGATTGAAACATATGCCGCTCAATAATCAGCCGCGCCACCTGCTTGTTTGCAGCCTACCTATGAGGGATTGAAACACCTTACGCTGTACGCCCCCGAGTGCAGTAGACCGTTTGCAGCCTACCTATGAGGGATTGAAACCCGTGACCACAAACGGTACGGTGGAAAGCAAGCAGAGTTTGCAGCCTACCTATGAAGGATTGAAACGGTGAACGGCCTGAAC
>SESX01000196.1 GCA_004367365.1 Candidatus Acetocimmeria pyornia | reverse complement strand
CCGCGCCCATGTCCTGGAGAACCTGGACAGTTATCTTGACCAGTTCAGCACCAACGTTGAAAAAAACGGTGGGAAAGTCTTTTTTGCCGCTACAGGCCAAGAAGCCATTGAGTACATCACCAACCTGGCCCGGGAAAAAAACTGTAAGACCTTCGTGAAATCAAAATCAATGGTTTCCGAGGAAATCCATCTTAACCACGCCCTGGAAGAGATGGGTATTGACGTCGCCGAGACCGACCTGGGAGAGTACATTATCCAGTTGGCCCATGAACCCCCCGCCCATATTGTCGGCCCGGCCTTGCATAAAACCAGGGAAGAAATCAGCGAGCTTTTCTCCCAACTGGCCGGGAAAAAGCTAAGCAAGGATACGCCCACCTTAACCCGCTTTGTGCGCAAAACCCTGCGCCCGAAGTTCTTAAATGCCGAGATCGGCATGACGGGATGCAACTTCGCCGTGGCCAGCACGGGTTCGGTGGTGGTGGTAACCAACGAAGGCAATGCCGACATGTCAACCATCTCCCCCAAGGCCCATATCGTGCTCATGGGGATGGAAAGGATTGTTCCTGACTGGAAATCCCTTGATGTCTGTCAAACGCTCCTGCCGCGGGCAGCCACCGGGCAGGCCATGAATGTCTACACCAACGTGATTTCCGGCCCTAAACAGGCCGCTGATATTGACGGTCCAGAGGAATGGCACGTTGTGATCCTCGATAACGGCCGTTCGAATATCTTGGGAACAAAATACCGGGAGGTTTTGCACTGCATCCGTTGTGGGGCCTGCCTGAACTACTGTCCTACCTACAGGCAAATCGGAGGCCAGGCTTACGGGTTTGCATACAGCGGTCCCATCGGAGCTATCCTGGCCTGCTTGCTGGATGACATCAAGGTGTGGAAAGACCTTCCCTTCGCCTGCACCCTCTGCGGGGCATGTACGGAAAACTGTTCTGTAGGTATTCCCCTGGACCAATTCATCCTCCAGCTTAGGGTGGAGGCAGTCCAGAAAGGCCTTACCCCCTGGTCCGAACGGGTGGCAATGAAAGCCTTTTCCACCGCCGCTTCCAACCCTGGTCTGTACGAACTGGGGTTGAAGATAGGACGTAGCGTCCTGCGGGGCCGCGCCAACCAGGACGGAGTAATCGAAAAGGGTCCTGGCCCGTTGGCAGCATGGACACAGCACAAAGACTTTCCGCTCCCGGCTGAGCAGTCGTTCCGCGATTGGTGGAGAAAGGAAGGGGGAAATCAATAATGGCTACTAAAGAACAGTTCCTCGACAGAATTGCCAACCGCCTGGGCCGGGAGCGCCGTACAGGTGCCCGGGTACCGGAGTGGAAGAACAATCCTTGGGATAACCTCAGGGATGGCCCGGGCAATGAGGGGCAGGTTGAGCTCTTCCGCAAGAGCCTGGAGGCCCTGGGCGGAAGATTCTATCAGGCCTCGGGAGCAGAAGAAATCAAGGAAGTCCTGAAAGAAATCCTTGAGAAGGAACAGGTCAAAAGCCTTGTGTACAACAAAGACCAACGGCTCCTGGACCTGGGCCTGGCGCACTACTTGGACGAGATGGGAATAGAAACCAGGGTCTGGGATCCGGCGGGAAACCACGAGGAGCTCAAGACCTTTGCCGAGCAGGCGGACGCCGGGATCGTCTTCGCCGACCTCGGACTGGCCGAGACCGCAACCGTACTCTTCTACAACGGAGGCCCCAAGGGCCGCAGCGTGAGCCTGCTCCCTCCTGTCTTCATTACCTTCTTACGAAAGAGGGACATGGTGCCTAGATTAACCCAGGCGGTGGCACACCTGGAAGAAAGGGCACAGAAGGAGGGCCTACCGGCGTATACCAACTTTGTAACAGGTCCCAGCCGCAGCGGGGATATTGAGATGGACCTGAGCATCGGGGTCCACGGGCCGGCCAGCGCCTATGTTATTCTCCTGGATCCTTGATGGTCCTGAAGGCCAGGATCCCAGCCTACCTCCCGGTCATGACACCGGTTGATACCGAAAGAGTTAGTACTGGGGGGCCAGGGCGATACTTCAAACTGCAAAAAAGAAAACCCTTAATCGAAATAGGTGTTGATGATGCTTAAAGCCCCGGCTGCAGCCGCCGGGGCTCCTTGTTGCCCATGACCTCCTCCATCCACTTCAGGACATTTCCCGTCTCTCTCTCAACGGATCACGATCCGCTGGTGTCGCCCCGGCTTCCCTCCGGTCTTGCTGTCAAAACCACCGGTCATCTTCAATCATCACTTTCCCTCTCGATGGTCACCTCATCACCACTCCTGACCCTGCCCAGGTCATCCACGGGCCCTTCCACCCGGCCAAAAACATTCACCGGGCTCGCGGCCCTAACCTCATCCCCCCGGCTCGCCGGAGTTGTTCCAAAAAAGATACAGAAGGCCTTTCCCGGCGGCCAGTACCCCAAATCACCCTTAGATACCACGTCAGAAGCACCCGGTTCTAGTTCAGCCTGCACCGGGATGGAAAAATAAATTTCGTCCCCCCAACGGTTGGCCCGTCCTTTCAAGGGTAGGGCCTCCCAGATCTTTCGTCCCGTGGGGCTATCCATTATGGTGGCTGTCCACGAAAAGGAACCGGACTTGATAACCGCTCTCACAGCACAACCTCCTCAAGTTAAATATTTTCTCGTCATTACAGAAGAATTCACGCCCGTAGAGCATTACCTCTCACCACCCGGTTTCAAGTCCCGGAACCGGAGCGGGGGTCCGCTTTTGGGCCCCGCTTGGGTTTTTCACCGTCGCTGCCCATTGGAAAGTCATCAGGCTGATAGATGGGGATATCTACCTCCACTAACTCTGGGTATTTCAGACCTGTACCAGTGTTGAGGAGGACAACCCTGTCTGATTCTGAAACCAGACCTGTCTCGCGCATCTTCCTCAATGCCGCCACGGTGGCAGCACCCTCTGGGCAGATAACCAAGCCCTCCAGCCGACTAACCAGCCCTCTGGCCGCAAGGATCTCTTCGTCAGACACAGCTACGGCACAGCCGGCGGTCTCCTTGATGGCCCTCAAAACCAAGAAATCCCCCAGTGCTTTGGGCACCCGGATACCGCCTGCCAGGGTTCTAGCTCCGGTCCAATACTCCGATTCCAGCTTTCCTTCCTGGAAAGCCTTGACGATGGGAGCACACCCTTCGGCCTGGACGGCCACCAGCCGCGGCCGGTGGCCAGAAATCCAGCCTAGAGCTTCAAGCTCCTGGAAAGCCTTCCAAATACCGATGAGGCCAACACCCCCGCCGCACGGATAGAGAATGACATCAGGCAGTTTCCAGTTGAACTGCTCAGCCAGTTCAAAACCCATGGTTTTCTTACCCTCAATCCGGTAGGGTTCCTTCAACGTCGAAGCATCGTACCAGCCAAATTCCTTAACCCCCCGGGCAATGAACTTACCAGCATCACTGATTAAACCATCTACCAAGAAAAGCTCGGCACCTGCCAGGATACACTCCTTCATGGCATTCTCCGGGGCATCCTTTGGCATGGCCACAAAGGCCTTAATGCCAGCCCTGGCAGCGTAACATGACCAGGCACCACCGGCATTCCCGGCAGTAGGCATGGCCACACTTTTCACCCCAAGGTTCTTCGCCCTTGAAATACCCACGGCAGCACCCCTGGCTTTAAAGGTACCCGTAGGATTTGTTCCCTCGTCCTTGATGTAAAGGTTGGGTACACCCAGCCGCCGGCCGAGAACAGGAGCCCTAAGAAGAGGTGTCATCCCCTCCCCCAGGGTAACAACATCCTCTCCCTGACCCACCGGCAGGAGTTCGCGGTACCGCCACATTGACGCTTCCCGGCCCGCAAGTGACTCCTTGGTCATGAATCTCTTGGCTTTCTCCAGGTCATACCGGGTAAGAAGGGGTGAACTGCAAGCACACAGGTGGTGAACTTCTTTCCAGGAAAAGACTTTCCCGCACTGCGGGCACTCCAGGTGAGAAATGAAGGACATGCTGGTTCCTTCTCCTTTTCTGTTTTGTTCAACGCTAACAATTTGACGCTAACAATTTTAAGTAGTTTTTTTCTATTTATTCAATCCCATTTCCTTCTCACGGCCGATACCGTCTAAAACACCAAGTTCAGAACCGCAGGCGGCGGAGGACCAGCCGCGGCCACCGCGAGTTTGTGGCTGCAGCCCCGAGCCGCCGAGGTTCATGACAACTATGCGGTAAGCGTGACGCCGCGAAGGAAGGCTGGCGCCGTCGGGGTATTTTCGTAGCAGTGCTCCATGCCATCTTGCGGCGCGGCGGCCCCACGAAGGATGAAAATCCAGGGTGGAACCAGCATTTTCGTTAGAAGTGCTCCATGCCGCCCCGGCAGCACCACGAGGGATGAAAATTGGAAGCGGTATTTCGCAAAGGTTGCACGCCCGGGGTGCTCCGGAGCGAGACCG
>SESX01000195.1 GCA_004367365.1 Candidatus Acetocimmeria pyornia | reverse complement strand
CTACGGCCAACAATGCACAACCATGGGAATTTGTGGTGGTAACGGATCCCCAGACCAGGGCTCAAATTGCCCGCCTGGCTGAGTACGGTGGTTTCATTGCCCAGGCTCCCGCATGTATTGCCGTGTTTTGTAGAAAGAGGAGCCGGTACTTCCTGGAAGATGGCTCTGCTGCCACCCAAAACATCCTGGTTGCCGCCAGGGCCCACGGGGTTGGTTCTTGCTGGGTCGCTGGTTACGGAAAAGGATATGCAAAGGAGGTAGAGAGGGTTCTGAATGTACCCGATGACTATGTACTGGTGTCCTTGATTGCCCTTGGTTATTCGGATTCTGAACCCTCACCCCGGAAACGGGCCCTCGAGGATGTCATCCATTGGGAGCGGTTCTAAGTAGTATCGATGCCGGGGTTCCGATACCCCGGCATTAAAATCAAGCCGGCTTGATTAATTGGGCGCGAGCCCCGGTGAGCCGGGCTCTGTTTATTTGCCACCAGACTGAGTAAGGGGTTGAAAAAGGATAAGTCTGGAAAAATACTTGATAATATCAACGATTGCATTATACAATAAAATTGCGGAAGGAAATTTGTGACTGAATCTATGTATCAAGGTGTCAAGTCCTTGCTAGTGCTCCATGCCGCCGCCCGTAGCGGCACCCCAAAGGAATGAAAATGGCCACTGCCATTTTCGGAGAAGGAATTAGGAAATGGGTGGGGCTGAATACTGCCATGATGAGGTTGTTTTCTAAGGGGAAAAGAAACAGCGTAATTCAGGAAAGAGTGAAACTATGGACTCTATAGGGATCCAGGGTAAGAGGGAAATCCAACAAGTCAGGAAGCTCCTTCGGGATCTTGTACAGATTTTTAGCGCCGTTGACAAGTACAGTGGAAACTGTTGTGGTCTAACCCTTTCTCAGTGCCATATCTTGGGGGAATTGGGACGGCGTGGTACGGTGCTGAGCCTGGGTGATCTTGCCCAGGCTATTCGGTCTGATCCTGGCGCTGTCAGTCGCGTTATCGATTCGCTGGTAAAGCTGGGACTGGTAAACAGGCGTCCCCAACCGGAAGACCGTAGGTTCGTGTGCTTGACCTTGACCCGGGAAGGGGAAAGGGTTTTTCGCGAAATAGAGCGGCGGATGAACAACGTCATTGCTCTGGCGCTTGAGGAGTTGAGCCCAGGTGCCCGAAAGACATTTATTTCTTCATTGGCTACGGTGGTAGATACCCTGGAGAAGACAGGGTGCTGCCCACCGGCAGGACAGGAAAAACAGCGAAGAGTGGTGAGAAAGGCTAGTTCGTTTAGATCTGGTAATTAGCCTGGCAGGTGAAAGGGGTACTTTCTTGAGGAGGCATGGCAGGAGGAAAAAGAAAAAGGTAAGGAGGGTATTTCCATGGGTTGCTGTAACGGAGAGAAGGGGTTGCCTCGCGATGGTATTGAGGAGGCAATTAAGAAGTATTACGGGGATGTGGCCAGGAGTGTTGGCAACAAAGAGGCCCGGGCTGGGGGGTGTTGCCAGGGGGATGATGACCCCATCACCAGGGACCTTTACAGCCAGAGTGAAACCCTTGGTATTCCCGAGCAGGCTCTGCAAGCTTCCCGAGGGTGTGCCAACCCGGTCTTGATGGCTGAGCTCCGTCCTGGAGAAGTGGTTTTGGATCTGGGCAGTGGTGGGGGTATTGATGTTCTCCTGTCGGCCCGGCGGGTTGGCCCCGGGGGTAAGGCCTATGGTCTGGATCTGACTGATGAGATGCTGGACCTGGCCCGAAAGAATCAGCGCCAGGCAGGGGTCGAAAACGCCGAATTTCTGAAAGGGAACATGGAAGATATTCCACTGCCAAACGGGGCGGTTGATGTCATCATCTCGAACTGTGTTATCAACCTCTCTACTGATAAGGACCGTGTTTTCGAAGAGATGTACCGGGTATTGCGCTCCGGGGGTCGGGTGTCTATTGCCGATGTGGTTCACCGGGGTGAACTCCCGGAGGGATTTAAACAGGTGGAGACCTGGGCGGGGTGCCTGGCGGGTACCCTTGAGGAGGAAGAATACAAGGAAAAACTGTCCCGGGCCGGCTTTGCAAAGATTCAGATCATTCCCTTCCGGGAGTATACGGCCTCCGACATCAACGAGTTTGTCCGACAGGCCGGGAAGCTTGGAAAGGTGATTGACCAGAAGTGGCTTGCCCAGTTTGCAGGGAAGTTTGCCAGCGTGGTGGTGAAGGCTGAAAAGTTGTAAGGTGGTATGGAGCATACGCAAGGTCTTGACAGCCGGCGGGAGAAGAAGATGGTAATTAAGGTAATGACGGATGACAAGCCTACAGCGGCCGATCTGTAGACAGACAGGGTGAAGTTGAGGCGACCAAAGGTATTGCATAAATATGCAGTTGTGGCACTGGTGCCAGAAGCGTTTGCTGGCAAATTTAAGCTTCTCGATAAAATCTGTCCGGGTACTTGTCAATTACTACATTAAGATGCTATACTAAACAAAGTGACCAGTGGCTGCCTGGAGGATGGCAGAATGAGATGGGCTGTTAAGACATGGAGAGAAACGGTTTAATAAGTTTGCCGTGTTTTCACGTTGGTTTTGTCGTCAGGCTTACCAACAGACACACTAGGAGGTGTTTCTGTTGGCTTTTTTGTGACCGAGATCCAGGCAGCCCTTGGCAGGAGTGTTTAGGTCTTGGTACTGATCTTGTAGACTAGTGCATAAATATGCATCCGGCTCAAGGGTTTTCTTCACTACAGGTGGAAGTATCGAGTTGAAGTAGTTAGTAGACGGGCTTTACAACGGGTTACGTTTCGGGCTGGAGCCACCGGGTTTGGTTTTGCTGGTGGCAGGTTAGAAGTGAGGGGTGGAAGTGGTTAACACGCGGGAAAGAAGAATACGCTTCACGGAAGGGTTGATGCCATGAAAGCCTTATTGGTTTTGGAAGATGGATTTACCCTGGAAGGTGAAACTTTTGCCGGGCACGGGGAGGTTTTTGGCGAGGTTGTTTTCAACACCAGCATGATGGGGTACCAGGAGATCATCACCGACCCGTCCTACAAAGGACAGATCGTGACCCTCACCCACCCACTGATCGGGAACTACGGAACCAACCGCGAGGATAACGAGTCACAGAAACCCCAGATTGAAGCCCTCGTGGTAAGGGAGTACAGCCCTTATCCCCACAACTGGAGGTCTCAAGAAACCCTGGCGGACTTCTTGGAAGCCCACGGGGTTCTTGGTATTGAGGGGATCGATACCCGGGCCTTGACGACCCACATCCGCGAGGCTGGGGCCATGCGCGGGGTGATTTCCACCGAGGACCTAGACCCGGTGAGCCTGCGGAAGAAAGCCAGTTCCCACCCGAGTCTTGTCGGTCGCGATATGGTCCAGTACGTAACCTGTAAGGAACCGTACATATGGTCGGAGAGCGGCCGTTACCGGGTGGTGGTTATGGACTTTGGCGTCAAATATAACATTCTGCGCATGCTGGAGAAAGCCGGATGCAGTTTAAAGGTAGTCCCGGCTTACACCACGGCTGAGGCCATCCTGGCTGAAAACCCGGATGGTATCTTTTTATCTAACGGGCCGGGGGACCCGGCTGGGCTTCCATCCATCGTCGAGGAGATCCGGAAACTGGTCAACAGAAGACCCGTTTTTGGAATTTGTCTTGGGCACCAGCTTCTTGGGCTGGCCCTTGGATTGGAGACTTTCAAGCTTAAGTTCGGCCACCGGGGTGGCAACCATCCGGTCAAGAACCTTCAGACCGGACGGGTAGAAATTACCTCGCAAAACCACGGTTTCTGTGTCCGGCTGCCTGAGGGCCGAGACGGGGACAGCACCCTGGTTGTGACCCACCTGAATCTTAACGACCAGACCCTGGAGGGGATGGAAGGACGCGGATTGGATTTCTTTTCCGTTCAGTACCACCCGGAGTCAGCACCTGGACCCCATGATTCCCGTTACCTCTTCAGGAAGTTTACGGAGATGATGGATACGGCCTACAGGGGAGGGAGAAGGTAATGCCAAAACGGACCGACCTTAAGAAAATCCTTGTTGTTGGCTCTGGGCCCATTGTTATCGGGCAGGCCTGCGAATTTGACTATTCTGGTTCACAGGCATGCAAAGCCTTGAAACAAGAAGGTTACGAGATCGTGCTCGTGAACAGCAACCCGGCAACCATTATGACCGACCCGGAAATGGCCGACAAAACCTACATCGAGCCCATCACCCCGGAAGTGGTGGAGATGATCATCGGGAAGGAACGCCCGGACGCCATGCTGCCTACCCTGGGGGGTCAAACGGGATTAAATATTGCTGCCGAGCTTTACCGGCGCGGCGTGCTCCAGAAATACGGGGTGGAGTTAATCGGGGCCAAGTTCGAGGCCATTGAGAAGGCTGAGGACCGGGAGCTTTTCAAGGAGGCCATGCGG
>SESX01000194.1 GCA_004367365.1 Candidatus Acetocimmeria pyornia | reverse complement strand
ATGTGGATAACCAGGGGATAGGTAGCAATGGTCAGGATCTCGTAAAAGATGACAAATGTAATCAGGTTGGCGGCAAAAGCAATCCCCATGGTAGCCGAAAGGCAGACCGCAAAACTGGCAAAATAACCGGTCTGGTGCCCGTAGCCCAGGGTCCGCATATAACCGACCGAATACATGGAAGTGACCATCCACAGCCCGGAAGCCACCAGGGCAAACAACAAGCCGAAGGGATCGACCCGCAGGTGTAGCGTCAGTCCTGAAACCAAGTTCAAGGGAACCGTCTCGAGAACTTGGCCCGAAAGGACCGCCGGAAGCATGGAAACAACGATGGCAAATTTCCCTAAGGCCGCCGCACCGGTGACAGCTTCCCTGAGGTTGGGCCAACGGCCTGTAACCAGGATCAGTCCTGCAGCCACTAGCGTAATCAAAACGGCCCATAAAGGTCGATAGTCCAGCACAAAATCAGGCATCACTGTGTCCCCCATGGTAACGCAAAGCTAATAATGTTTGTTACAACTTCTCCGCTCAGGACCCCCAGCATGAAAACTGCAACCCCAAGGACAACCATGGGCACCAACATGGTCGCGGGGAGTTCCGTGCCTCCAACTGCCACTTCATCCTCTTCTGCCGTCCTGAACCTGAGGTAAGAATTCTCAATGATGCGGAAGAAGTATACTGCATTGAGCAGGCTGCTCACCACGATCACAATTACGAAAGGCCAGGCACTGGCCTCAATAGAAGCCAAAACCAGGTACCACTTGCTGAAGAATCCCACCGTAGGCGGTATTCCAATCATGGAGAGGGCAGCAGCCACGAAAACCGCCATGCTCATGGGCATCCGACGGCTCATTTGGATAAAGCTGGGAATATCCCGGATCCCTGTTCTCCAAAATACACCGCCGGCCACCATGAAGAGGCCCCCCTTGACCACAGCGTGGTTAAGAATATGGAGCAGGGCCCCGGTAATCCCCATCATGTTTCCAAGGGAAAGGCCCACGGCAATATACCCCATCTGGGCAATGCTCGAGTACGCCAACATGCGCCAGAAATCACGTTGGGCAATGGCCATCAAGGAGCCGGCCAAAATTCCTACTGCCCCTGCCCATCCCAAGACCGTCAGAGCAGGGAGCACCGGGCCAGTTCCTCCAAGGATGAAGTAAAAGACCCGGTACAGGACATAGATGGCAACCTTACCCATCACCGCAGAGATAAAGGTAGTGACAGGTGCCGGTGCATAAGCATAGGTGTCAGGTAACCAGCCGTGTAAGGGAAAGAGAGCCATCTTGATCCCAAACCCGGCCAGGATAAGGGCCACCGCCACCACAACCGCCTGGGAGTTCAACAGGGGCATTATCCTCTCGGCCAGGTCAGCCATGTTCAGCGTCCCGGTGACCGCGTACAGGTAGCCGATGCCCAAAAGGTAAAAGGTCGCGCCGATTGTTCCCACGATCAAGTAGCGAAAAGCAGCCACAGTCGCCCGGTGACCACCCATGGCCACCAGCCCGTAGGTAGCAAGGGCAGAGATTTCCAGGAAAACAAAGAGATTGAAAACATCCCCGGTGACCACCATGCCGAGAAGGCCAGCCGTAACCAGCAAGAACAGGGCGTAAAAGCTACCCGTCTTCAGGGGTGCTGCGTCCTTAAGGTACGGGCCGGAATAAAAGGCCACCAGCAGGGCAAGAAAGGAGACCAGGGTAGCCATCCCTGCCCCAAGGGGATCAAGAACATACTCAATCCCCCACGGGGGAGCCCACCCGCCCAGGTAATAATGCCACCTGCCGTTGGCTAGAACATAAATCAAGGTACTTACCGAACCGGCGTGGGTACCAAGAAGGGCCACCAGGGTCCAGCCTCTCGCCAGTACCTTGGACACAAGGGCCAATATTGGTAGCAACAGTGCACTAACTAGGGGTACAAGAACGATCAGTGCCGGAGTATGTTCGGTCATTTCCCGAGCCTCCTGAGGACATCTGGTTCCTCCAAATCCCCGTAATGCCGGTAGATCCGGACCAAAAGCGCCAAGGCCACCCCGGTGGTACTCAGGCTCACCACCACTGCCGTCAGCATCAGGGCATGTGGGAGGGGATTTACATAGGCCTCGGCCCCTTCCACCCCCTTAATCAATACGGGCGGTGTACCACCGGCCTTCTGCCCTAGGGTCAGGAAGAAAATGATCACTGCTACCTGCATGATGTTCATGGCCATCAATTTCTTCATAAGATTCTGCTTGTTCAGAATACCGTAAAGGCCAAGGAGCAGGAGGATGGCAATGAACCAGTATTGGAGATGGGTGGATAACTGGGCCCACATAACTAGTCTTCCTTTCCGATCATGGCATAGAAGATGGTGAGGATTACCCCCATGACAGCAATCGTCACCCCAATCTCGATCCCAAGGGTTCCCATTGCCCGCACTTCAGCTTCATGCGGTCCAAGGGGAAGCGCACCGTAATCCAGCACATTGCCCCCGAAAATGACAGTCAAAAGACCAATACCACCGAAAATAAAGGTCCCAAGACAGGCCAGGATCACGGCACCCTTCCTGGACACGCCCCAGGCAGCATCCCTGCCGTGCACCAGCCGCACCAGGATCACGGATACCGCAAAGAGCACCCCCGCCTGAAAACCCCCTCCAGGGCTGTAATGGCCGTGTACCAGAACATAGACAGCAAACAGAAGAATAAAGGGGATCATGAGCCTGAAAGCAGCATCAAGGATGATGCTTCCAAAGGGTGGTTTCATGGGTGGTTCTCCTCCTCTTTAGTCGACATCCATCCCAGGATCAAGAGGCTCGCGATCCCGGCTGTAAAGATAACCACCGTTTCGCCCAGGGTATCGTATCCCCTGTAGTCGGCCAAAACCCCCGTAACCGTGTTTAAGGCCCCTGTTTCCTTGTAGCTAGCCTCGATGTAACGGGGTGAAACATGGGTATTTGGCGGTGAATCCGGGTCCCCGACGGCAGGCAGGTCACCCGCCGCGAAAAAAAACACAAAGGCGGCAAAGACCAGGACCAACCAAGATAATCTTCTCATGAGGACGCCCTCCTGCTGGTTCGGTAAATGGCCGAAACAAAGAAAACAGGAGTCACAACGCCGACCACGGCTTCAATGAAGGCCACATCCAGGGCACCCATCAAGGCGTAAAGAATCGCCGTGAAAAAGCTGAAAACCCCAAAGGTCACCACCGCGGCCAGGAGGTCGCGTGAAGTGATGGCGATGAAACCGGATACCACCATCAGGGCCAGGAAAAGAATCTGCAACCCGTTCATCATCCCGACTTCCCCTCCCTGGTCCAGGGCCGGAGTCCTGCCCGGTACGCCGCCCGGCACACGGCATGGGTGCCTGTGGGATTAGCCAGTAAGATAAAGAACGCGATGATCAGGATCTTGAGACCGGTCAAGGATAAACCTTCGTAAATGGCCAGGCCGGTTAAAGAGAGCGCCATACCCAGGGTGTCACACTTACCCACAGCATGCAGGCGGGTATAAAAATCGGGGAATCGCAGCACCCCGATGGTAGCCACTAATAAAAAAAGGAAACCCAAGACCAGAAAAACCCCGGCCAGGATGCTCATCCTTCTATATCCCCTTTCCGCTCGAAATACCTTGCCAACAGTACGAGCCCCATGAAACCCAGGATCGCGTACGCAATCGAGATATCCACAAACACGTCAACCCGGTGACTCACAAAACCAAGCAAGACCAGCAGCAGAATGATGTCGGTTGCCATAACCCCCAACCCGGTAAGGCGGTCAAAGAGGGTCGGCCCGCTGACTACCCGGTAAAATAAAAGAAGCATTTTAAAACTCAGAGCCACTAAAATGATCAAAAAAAGTTTGTCCATAAGGCTCTACCCCCAAGTCACCGCCTCTCAGATGTTACCTTTCCCTGTTCCTCAAAGACAGCCCCAACCCGGCGCTGCATCTCCCCTTCACCGACAGATGGAAGCAGGGAACGCGCTGCCTCGTCGGAGAGGGCATGTACGATATACTCATCCCCTTCAAGATCAACCGTGATGGTACCCGGGGTCAAGGTAATGGAGTTGGCCAGGATCATATGGGCTACCGAACCTGGTAAGGGTTTCCGGAACCGCACCAACTGCGGTTTAATGGGCATTCGGGGATGGAGAACAAGCAACGCAACCTGGAGATTGGCCTGAATTATCTGCCACGCAAGCCACGGCCAGTAGGTAAATAACCGCAGCCAAGGTAAATCCCACGCCGGAAGTCGACCGGCCCGGTCTGCCCCCCAGGGCATAAGTAACAGGGGGCGGGTTACAATGGTTACCGCCACTGCACTTACCAGCCCCATCAAGAGGTGGACCAAGTCGGTCATTCCCGAGAGCACAAACCAGAATATGAAAAGATTGGCAGTCAAAAGAAGAAAATGGATCAACTCTGACCCAGTACGATTTTTATTAACTGCATTCAGTCTTTTTTCGCTCATGAAAAGGCCAGCCCTCATGCGTTTTTTTACGTGTGGTTTTTGTGTTGTTTTTGCTGATTTATCTTCTATTGCAGCGAAAGGCCTGGCACGTGAACGCCAAGACCTTGAAGAGGTGCCATGATTCGACATCTTTTGACCTGTCAGAACACCATAGTATATTTGACGTTCTGCAACCAAGATCCTTCACAAA
>SESX01000193.1 GCA_004367365.1 Candidatus Acetocimmeria pyornia | reverse complement strand
GTACGCACGGTTCTGTGAGAGGGATGGCGCTAGCTTGATCACCTAGCGCCACCCTACTCGATTTTTGGAGGGGCATGGGCGGCTTACCGGCTCAATCGAAAGGTGTGCTTCCTCTGCCCCTTGCGAAAACCACGACCAGCAAGAGGGTGTAACCCCCGTAGGTAGGTAGGCGGGCGTGTGCTGACTCACCAACGGGCAGGGGCAATTTCCACCCAGGGCCGGGAGAAGGGAATTAAAAACCTTGAGGAGAAGTATAAGCCGGTGCGGTCCTGGTTGTTCCGGCTGAAGGGTTATGGTAGAATTTAAAGGACGTCCGTCAGTCGAGATGCCACCAAGGATGAGGACAGGGGGAAGGTAGGATGGGACGAGTGGTGGCGGTTTGCCGGAGTGAAAAGAAGGGGGAACCCAAGAGGCCGATTCCCCAGGGGAAGCTCATCATGGACTGGGGTCTCGAAGGTGACGCCCACGCCGGGGGTGGAAACCGGCAGTTGAGCCTCCTTGCTTGGGAAAGCATCGCCAAGATGCGGGAGCGTGGATTTGAGCTAGGTGCCGGGGATTTTGCTGAAAACATTACCACCCAGGGTATC
Source organism: Candidatus Acetocimmeria pyornia (assembly GCA_004367365.1). Classification (GTDB taxonomy): domain Bacteria; phylum Bacillota; class Sulfobacillia; order UBA3575; family UBA3575; genus Acetocimmeria; species Acetocimmeria pyornia. The sequence continues at coordinate 4,059 of SESX01000193.1, read as the reverse complement.
GACCTGGCCAGCCTACCCATTGGGACCAGGCTTCTCGTCGGTCCTGAGGTGGTTCTAGAGATTACCCAGATCGGCAAGGAATGCCACGGTCACCGGTGTGCCGTGTACCGTCGTGCCGGGGATTGCGTCATGCCCAGGGAAGGGGTCTTTGCCCGGATTATCTGCGGGGGCCAAGTGGCCCAGGGTGACGAGGTCCGGGTCTTGGGGACCGGTGTGGAAAAGGAAAACGGCAGCACGGATGGCCCCCAATGAAATGATCCTTTGCTGGGACAACCGGGGTAAGGGGAGGACGAGGACCGTGATGGCGACCCTTCAGAGGGCTACCCGAAGGCTCAAGACTTTTGCAGAACTTGTTAAGTTTGAACATACCGTTTTCGCCCTCCCTTTTGCCTATGCTGGGGCCTTCTTGGCCGCTGGGGGTTGGCCCGGATTGGATAAGTTTTGGTGGGTTACGGTGGCCATGGTCGGTGCCAGAAGCGCAGCCATGAGCTTGAACCGGCTCATCGACCGGTACATCGACGCTAGGAACCCGCGCACGGCCGGGCGGCCGCTCCCCCAGGGCAGGATGAAGGTGCCGGAGGTTGTGGCCATCATTGTCCTTTCCCTGGTCGTTCTCTACCTGGCTGCCGCTAACCTCAACCCATTGTGCGTTACGCTTTTCCCCCTGGTGGTTTTTATCCTGGTTGCCTATTCCTACACCAAGCGGTTTACTTGGGCTGCCCACTTTGTCTTGGGCCTGGCCCTGGGGTTTGCCCCTTTCGGCGGTTGGATTGCGGTTACAGGCACGATCCACCCGGCCTCACTGGCCCTGGGGGTTGCGGTGGGCTTGTGGGTTGCGGGGTTTGATCTAATATACGCCATCCTGGATGTTGATTTTGACCGCCAAGAAGGTCTTTACTCGATCCCGGCTGTCTTTGGGGTCAGGCGTGCCCTCCAGGTTTCATCAAGCCTGCACATTGCTACTTTTTTGATCCTGTTGGGTCTTTTCTTTTACTTGGGGTTGGGCTACTTGTACCTGGCCGGGGTTCTGGTAACCGGTATCCTGCTGTGGTACGAGCACGCGATCATCTCGCCTTCTGACCTCTCCCGGTTGGATGTTGCTTTCTTTAATGTGAACGGGATCATCGGTATCATCTTTTTCTGTTTCACCCTTCTGGACCTGGTGGTCTAGTCAGGCCCAGGCCGGGACGGGAAAACTGCAAGAAGTGCCGGAATGACAGGGAGGTTGAAGAGCTTGCGAAAACTGGGTATTCAGGTCTTGTTATTGGTCTTCATCATTTCTCTCCTCGCGGCTGCTGCGGGGTGTGGAGAAACGACACCCCAGAAGTTAACCATCGGGCTGCTTCCCATTGAAGACGCCCTCCCCTTCTTTGTTGCCGAAGAAAAAGGGTACTTCCGTGAGGCCGGTGTTGAGGTTGAACTGGAGATCTTCAAGAGTGCCGTTGAACGGGATGGCGCCTTCCAGGCCGGGCGGCTCGACGGTGGTGTGGCTGATGTGGTGGCAACGGCGGCCATGGTTCAAAGCGGGCTGGACGTGAAGATCATTTCCCTTACCGTGGGGGCCACTCCAGCGGAAGGACGCTTTGCCATTTTGTCGGCCCCGAATTCCAACCTTCGGACCGTCAAAGACCTGGCCGGGGTTGAAATCGCGGTCTCATCCAACTCCATTATTGAGTACGTGACCGACCAAGTCCTAACGGAAAATGGACTGCAGCCTGACGAAATCGAGAAGATCGTGGTTCCCAAGATTCCGGTCCGGTACGAGCTCTTGATGAACGGGAAGGTTCAGGCGGCGACCCTTCCTGACCCTTTGGCCGCCCTGGCAGAAGCGGAAGGGGCCAACCTGGTAGCTGATGATACCAAGGCCAAGAACAATTACTCCCAGGTGGTAATTCTCTTCACCGGCACGGCAGTGAAGAATAAGGAACGGGCGATCGAGAAGATGCTGGATGCTTACGAGCGGGCGGTTCGGGAGATCAATGCCAACCCGGAAAGCTTCCGAGAGCTTCTTGTCAGCAAGGCGCGGGTCCCGGAAAAGATTATCGAAACGTACCAGGTGACCCACTTCGCCCTTCCCCAGGTGCCCCAGGTGAAGGAGGTCGAAATGGTTATCCATTGGATGCAGGCTAAGGGTCTCTTGGAAAAGCCCGTTGCATACGACGACCTGGTGGAGGATAAGTTTGTCCGGTAAAAAGGTTGAAGTCACGGGTTTAGAAGTAACCTACAACGGTCCGAGGCCAGTTACAGCCCTGGCCGGTATCACCCTTTCCCTGGAACAAGGTGAAACCTGTGCCATTATTGGACCTTCCGGGTGCGGGAAGACTACCTTCCTCTATGTTCTCGCAGGCCTGATCCGGCCCAGCCGGGGGATGGTCAGGATCGGAGGCGAACCACCGCGTCCCGGTTGGATGGGGACGGCCCTGATCCTGCAGGATTATGGTTTGCTTCCGTGGAAAACGGTGCAAGCCAATGCTGAACTTGGGCTGGAGATCCGTGGCACCCGCCGGGAGGCGCGCTCCCGGATCATCGAGCCCATTCTGCGCGAGATGGGTCTTTGGGAGTACCGGTGCAGTTTCCCAACCCAGTTGAGTGGAGGTCAGAAACAGAGGGTGGCCATTGCCCGTGCCCTTGCTTTGGACACGGACCTCCTCTTGATGGATGAACCCTTTTCCTCCCTCGATGCCCTGACCAGGGAGGAACTGCAGAAGACGTTGCTCAAGGTCTGGAAAAGGAACGGAACCACGATGATCCTGGTTACCCACAATATCGAGGAAGCCGTTTTCCTGGGACAGAAAATCTATGTGCTCACCACAGGCCCTGGGCGTATCAAGCATGTAGTGGACAACCCGGAAGCAGGTTCCCCGGACTACCGCAAGACAACTGATTTTTACCGCCAGTGTACCCGTGTCCGCGGCTTGCTGGACGAGGTTTTTGAGGTGGTTGGATGAGAAAAGTCGAAAGGCCTGTATGGTGCCGGGTGACGGAATACGTGCTTGCTTTCTTGGCCCTGACAATCTTCTGGCAGCTTCTGGCCTGGGTACTGAGCAAGCCGGTACTGCCGCCGCCCCTGGTGGCCATCAAGGCCCTGGTGGAGGGGCTGTCCGGGGAGCTCAAGGTGCATTTAATGGTTAGCGCCTACCGGATCCTTGCCAGCCTGGCCTGGGCTACCCTGGTGGCGGTTCCCCTCGGCCTTCTCATTGGCCGGATTTACCACCTGGACCGCCTGGTGGCACCACTCATTTACCTGGTTTACCCGGTGCCCAAGGTTGTCTTTCTTCCTGTTGTTTTGGTCCTGATGGGCCTGGGCGACATCTCCAAGATTTTTCTCATCGGGCTCATCGCTTTCTTTCAAATCCTGGTTGCCACTCGTGATGCCGCCCGGGGGGTCGAGAAGGAGCTGGTCTATTCCCTGCGCTCGCTGGGGGCAACCCAGGTTCACATTTTCCGGCACGTGGTTTTCCCGGCAGCCCTGCCGAAAATAATAACGTCCCTGCGGATCGCTCTCGGGACCTCCATTGCCGTCCTTTTCATTACGGAAACAGTGGCTACCAGCACCGGGATCGGCTACTATCTCATGGATGCCTGGGCCCGGGTGGCCTATGACGACCTCTTTGCCGGTGTACTGGCCATGGGGCTCATGGGCTTTGGATTGTACCTGCTCCTTGATTGGTTGGAAAAAAGGATCTGTCCCTGGCAGCACCTTTGACCAGGTGCTCAAACCCTTGTGGGCCCGGGCGACCTTTTTTCTTGCTTTCGGGAAGATAAGGTTTGGTTGAAGTGAAGCGGGGAGGTATAGAGTGAAGGCAAAGAAGGGCCCTCGAACCTACGGTCAATCTGGTCGTAATGATAAAGAAAACTACGTGCGGAAGATGTTCGATGCCATTGCACCCACCTATGACCTGATGAATCTGGTGATCACCCTCGGCCTCTGGAGGTACTGGCAGCGGCGTTTTCTCTCCCGGTTGGCCCTTACGGGTTCCGAGAAGATTCTCGATGTGGGTTCCGGGACCGCCGAGCTGGCTTTATTAATGGGAGAGGTGATAACCTCAGGCCGGATCG
>SESX01000192.1 GCA_004367365.1 Candidatus Acetocimmeria pyornia | reverse complement strand
GAGAAGGCTGAGGACCGGGAGCTTTTCAAGGAGGCCATGCGGCGCATCGGTCTGGACGTCCTGCGGAGCCGGCATGTCAGCTCCGTCCGTGCTGCCTTGGCCTTTGCCGAAGAAGTTGGCTACCCGGTTATCCTGCGTCCCTCTTACACCCTGGGAGGAACCGGCGGCGGGGTGGCCTATAACGTGGAAGAGCTAGAGGAGCTGGCCAGTAACGGGCTGGAGAACAGCCCCATCGGCGAGGTCCTTGTTGAAGAGTCTGCCCTCGGCTGGAAAGAATACGAGCTGGAAGTCATGCGCGACCGGGCGGATAACGTGGTTATCGTCTGTTCGGTGGAGAACATGGACCCGATGGGTGTTCATACTGGTGACAGCATCACCGTTGCCCCGGCTCAGACCTTGACGGACAGGGAGTACCAGGTCATGCGGGATGCCAGCCTGGCCATTATGCGTGAAGTTGGGGTAGAGACCGGTGGCTCTAACATCCAGTTTGCCGTCAACCCCGAGGACGGGCGGATGGTGGTGGTGGAGATGAACCCGCGGGTATCACGGTCATCAGCCCTCGTCTCGAAGGCGACTGGTTTCCCGATTGCCAAGATCGCGGCCAAGCTGGCTGTAGGCTATACCTTAGACGAGCTGCCGAACGATATCACCCAGAAAACACCGGCCTGTTTCGAACCAGCCATCGACTACCACGTGGTAAAGATCCCCCGTTGGGATTTTGTCAAGTTTCCGGGTGCTGATGAGACCCTGACCACCCAGATGAAGTCAGTAGGGGAGGTTATGGCTATCGGTCGGACCTTTAAAGAAGCCCTGCAGAAGGCCATCCGTTCCCTGGAAATCGACCGGTACGGCCTGTGCTGTGACGGTAAGGATGAATACCCGGCCGACCTGGCTGCCCTCAGCAGGAGTGAAAAGGAAAAGGCCATCGAAAAGATCAAATCAAAGCTGTTGATACCGAACCCGGACCGTATCTTCTACCTGCGCCATGCCTTCCGGGCTGGCATGAGCCTGGATGAAGTCTACTCCTACACCAGGATTGACAAGTGGTTCCTGTACAATGTAAAACAGATCACCGAGTTTGAAGATGAGCTGAGGGCGGAACTGGAGGGAACTTGGAAGCCAGAAGTAATCCGCCGGGCCAAGAGGTATGGTTTTTCGGACCGTCAGCTGGCCTTCCTGGCGGGCACGGATGAACTGACCGTCCGGAAATACCGGCTCGAGCACGGTATCCAGGCTGTCTTCAAGCTGGTTGATACCTGTGCGGGTGAATTCGAAGCCTTTACCCCGTACTATTACTCTACCTACGAAACAGGGGACGAAGCCAGGCCCAGTAAACGTAAAAAAGTGATGATCCTGGGTGGTGGACCAAACCGGATCGGGCAGGGAATTGAATTTGATTACTGCTGTGTCCAGGCTGTTTTTGCCCTTAGAGAAGAAGGCTACGAGGTCATCATGGTCAACTGTAATCCAGAAACAGTAAGCACAGACTATGATATTTCCGATAAGCTCTACTTTGAACCCTTAACCCTGGAAGACGTGCTGAACATTTGCGACCGGGAAAAACCAGACGGGGTGATCCTGCAGTTTGGGGGCCAGACCCCCTTGAAGCTGGCCCTGCCTCTCCAGGCCCAGGGGATCAAGATTCTTGGCACCTCACCGAAGAGTATCGATCTTGCCGAAGACCGCGAGAAATTCGCCGAGATCGTTGAAAAACTTGGGCTGAAGCAGGCTCCCAACGGCACCGGGCGTTCGGTGGAGGAGGCCAGAAGGGTGGCATCTTTCATCGGGTACCCTGTTCTCGTCCGACCCTCTTATGTTCTGGGTGGAAGGGCCATGGAGGTCGTTTACGATGAGGAAGCCCTGAACGAGTATATCGCCCGGGCGGTTGAGGTTTCCCCTGAGCACCCGGTTCTCATCGATAAGTTTCTAGAGGGAGCCACTGAAGTAGACGTTGACGCCGTGTGTGACGGGGAACAGACCGTCATTGGAGGGGTCATGGAACATATCGAGTGTGCGGGGGTTCACTCTGGTGACAGTGCCTGTTCACTACCACCCTTCAGCCTATCTCCGGATATTGTTGAGGAAATCAAGAGACAGACACGCCTTCTGGCCGAAGAGCTGGGGGTCAAGGGGCTGCTCAACATCCAGTTCGCGGTCAAAGGAGGAGAAGTGTACCTTCTCGAGGTGAATCCCAGGGCCTCCAGGACAGTACCCTTTGTGAGCAAGGCCACCGGTGTTCCCCTGGCCAGGATTGCCACCAAGGTAATGGTGGGAAAGACACTGGCGGGCTTGGGGTACACTCAAGAGGTCGTTCCCCCGTACGTGGCGGTTAAGGAGGCTGTCTTCCCCTTTGTCAAGTTTCCAGGGGTGGACATTATCCTGGGGCCGGAGATGCGTTCCACCGGTGAAGTAATGGGGATAGACGCCAACTTCGGGATGGCCTTTGCCAAATCGCAGGTTGCGGCCGGCGTACCCCTTCCCCTGGAAGGTACGGTTCTGCTCACGGTGGCGGATAAAGACAAGGAACCCCTGGTTCCGGTGGCCCAGGGTTTCGAAGAACTTGGCTTTTCCCTTCTGGCTACCGAAGGAACGGCCCGATACCTTGAGCAACGGGGCATCCGGGTCAAAAAGGTCCACAAGATAGGACACGGGAGGCCCAACATCATTGACTACATCAAGAACGGTGACATTGATCTGATTGTCAACACCCCTGTTGGTCAAGGGCCTAGACACGATGAGTACCGGATGCGGAGGCAGACTGTCCTCCATAATGTGCCCGTCATGACCACCATTCAGGGGGCCCTGGCGGCCCTGCAGGGGATCCACACCTTGAAAAACCAGGGGTTCAACGTGAAGGAGATCCAAGCCTTCCACGCTAGAAAGTAATCATGTGGCCGGGGTGACGCTGAAGGCCGCCAACCCGGTGAAACCACGGCCGGCGCCCATCCGGCCAGGGTGGCTACCTCTGGCAGGGGCCGGCCTTGCCGTATTCTTTAGCAAGTCCAGGCGAGAATGCACGGCAGAAACTGGGGTGCGTCGAGAAAAAACTTCTGCTGGGCAGGATTTTTTTGGTTGGTGCATAATATAGTCTATAGTAGTAGCACGTTACTGGCCGCTAGTAACACGAGTGGCTTTTCCTGCGCAAGCAAGTCGGGGAGGTGGGCTTCCTGGAACACCCGGTTATCGACCAGTATGCTGGGTTAAGCTCTCCAATTCACGCCGTGGAGCCAAGGATCAAACTGGTTTCCTGCCTGGGACTGATGGTCAGTATTGTCTCCCTTAGTTCGGTAGCAGCCTTGGTGGGTGCGGTCCTGGTTTTGGCTGTTTTTCTTTTGGTTTCTCGGCTGCCGGTTCGCTATGTTCTGGCCAGGCTGCTGGTGGCCCTTCCCTTCTCCGCGGCGGTACTCTTCCTGCTGCCGTTTACTGAAGGGGGGAGCCCTCTTCTTGTCCTGGACCTTGGTTTTTGGCACCTGGCGGCTTCCCGGGAAGGATTCACCCATGCCGTGGTCTTGTCACTCCGCCTGGTTGCTGCCCTCTTGGTGGTCACCCTCCTTACCTCCACCACCAGGTTTACGACCCTGCTGCGGGCCATGGAATCCCTGCGGGTGCCGCCGATCTTTCCCCGCTTGATGGAGTTTACGGTCCGGTACCTATTTATCCTGGTTGACGAAATCCAGCGGATGCAGCGGGCGAGACAGAGTCGCGGCTTCAAAGCCCGACGGCTCTGGGAACCCACTACCTTGCGCACCCTGGGTCAGCTGATTGGGGTTCTTTTCCTCCGGTCCCTGGAGCGGAGCGAAAGGGTTTACCTGGCAATGCGGTCCAGGGGTTTCAGCGGCCAGGTGAGAGTTCACCTCTCTTTTAGGGTTAAGCCCTGGGACTACTGCTGGAGTGGCTTGATCATTAGCGTGGCTCTTCTCCTGATGGCCGTTGACCGGGGGGGTTTTTGGCATTGAAAGTGGCGAAACCGGCGAACCGGAACGTGGGGGAGAGAACCCTCGGAGCGGCTGTGGAAGTGGAGAATCTTGAATATACCTACCGGGATGGAACGAGGGCGTTGAAGGGACTGTCTCTTACCATCCCGCGGGGAGCAAGAGTGGCCGTGCTTGGGCCGAACGGGGCCGGCAAGTCGACCCTTCTTTTGCACTTGAACGGGATCTACCTTCCCCAGAAGGGCCGTGTCCGGGTGCTGGGTCGTGAGGTTTCGCCCCATACTGAGGATTGGGTTCGAACCAGGGTGGGACTGGTTTTTCAGGACCCCGACGACCAAGTTTTCTCTTCCACGGTCTGGGAAGATGTGGCCTTTGGCCCAACCAACCTGGGTTTGAGTGAGACCGAGACCAGAGCCCGGGTAGAGAAGAGCTTGGCTGCAGTTGGCATGGAAGATTACGGTGACCGTGTCCCCCACCACCTCAGCTACGGGGAGAAAAAGCGGGTTGCCATTGCCGGCATCCTGGCCATGGAACCAGAGGTGGTGGTCCTGGATGAGCCTACGGCCTACCTCGACCCCCGGGGAAAGGAATCTGTTCTGGGGATCATGGAGGAGCTTCATCGTAGGGGTAAGACCCTGGTGGTGGCCACCCACGACGTGGACCTGGCTGCCGAATGGGCAGAGATGGTGGTGGTCATTAAGGACGGGATGGTTTTTGCTGCAGGTGGTACCGACCTGCTGGTGGACGAAGAGGTTATTCGACAGGCCGACCTGGCCCTGCCCAGGGTGGCCCGGATTTTCCAGCA
>SESX01000191.1 GCA_004367365.1 Candidatus Acetocimmeria pyornia | reverse complement strand
GGGTCTTCTTACTCTACCCCCGCTTGTCACGCTGTTCAGTTCTCAAGGTGCAGGTTGCTTGGTTTATGGCAAACTCTATTCTTGATTCCTGCCCTAGCGGGCAAAAATTATATTACCATGACCCGTGGAATAATGCAAGCGGTAATTCCTTTCCTTTTTAGGATTTCTAGCGCTAACTCGGAATTTAATAACCAATACCTCGACCGGCCGAAGGGACTGGCTCGGTAAGGCTTCAAAAAGGGCAAAAAATGGTACCCCCAAGGGGATTCGAACCCCTGTCACCGCCGTGAGAGGGCGGCATCCTAGGCCGCTAGACGATGGGGGCACTCTCTTTCGCATTTACCCACCATTCGCGATGAGCTCAATTCACCATGATTATTTCTATTATGTCCGCTTTCCGTAGAGTAATGATATCACAGCATTTAGGCTGTGTCAATTTTTTCGCCGCGGTACGTGTCAAGCCGCTCTCAAGGTATTTTGGCAGCAGTTAAGCCCATGGCTCACTTTCACAGGAAAACGCCCAACAAGGCCGGCGCTAGAAAACCGACCTCATCATGATGGTCTGAGATCACAGAATCTAGGTTGCTCCCTACTCTAGTCACCCCACGCGTGTGAAAGCTCTTGCTTAACCTCGCCATCTTTTTTCACCAGCAGCTTGAGCTCGTTCGCTTCCGGTGGAATCGCCCAGGTTCTTGCCACCCTGTCTTCTCGCACTTCTATAGTCAATTCATCTAGTATTTTCCCGTCACTTGCAGCCTGAAGTACCCAGGTAAAGCCCTCACCGTCAAGTACTTGCACTTGAAACAAATCGTTGTGCTCTCGAATCACTACCTTAGCATGGGATGGTTTGGCTCCAGCAAAGTAGTAAGGTCCTGCCACTTTTTTCGTTGAACCAGACTCCACAACAATCAGGTATTCGTATCGTTCTCCCGGGCGGTCATTACCAGCTTTAACCTCTCCCTCAACTCCACCACCTCTCACTTCAACAGATAGAAGAACATTGATGGGATTACTTTCTTTGATTGGGATCCGGGCACGAAACTCTGGCCCCGACTCGATCATCTCAGCTTTCTTCCAATCTTCCTCCCCGCGTTTGTAAAGAAGGTATATCTTATCTTCAGGGTTCTGTGGTGAAACCACCCAACTAACGATGGCAGTGGAACCTTCGATGGTTACCCGGCGACCCTGTACCCACTCTGTGCCCTTCTTCAGTTCAGATATCTCAGAACGGATGTGATTCACGTCTGCAGCCATCGCTGCGACCCGCGAAGCCAGCAACTGCATATCCTTGAGGTCCCTTCGCATTTCTACCAAGGTGTTGTACGCAGCTACATTAAACAGTGTACTAACCACGAGAAGAACAGCTGCAAACACTGCAAAAAAAACATATCTACCCTTCATAAGTACCCCTTCCCGTAAGACGTTTTCTTGCTGCCCCTTTATTACTAGACAAATTTTGGCTGGGAAAAGTTCCACCTAAAGAGAACCCAAGCGGGACCTCCCCCCGGATACCAGGCAGGTCCGGCGTAACACAGACCATGGTTGGCATCTTCATGATAGTATTCCCCCGTCTTCGTTATCAACAATGGCATAGAGCAAATCCATAGTTTCTTGTGCGTTGTAAGCTATTGTTGAGATACAGGAAGATTTTGGCGGTATAATGAATCCAATCCATTGGAAATCGAAAAACTTCCTCAGCACGTACGCGAAAAACTGTCCAACGAAGACTGAAACCGGGTGTTCTTTCCCACGGTCAACAAAGTGGCTATGGAGGATATGCTGCTCGAGGTGCCGTAGAATATCGTAGGCGCGATCATACAGGCAAAGAAAAAGAAACAATAGAAAGAACAGGACTAGCGGCTTTTGTCGAAACTTGCGCCCACTTATCCACAAGGAAACCCCTCCCGAACATCGAATTATGCAAACGCCCGTTCCCGATGAGGAAGGGGTTTCATGAAGTGACGAAACGCCCCCAGTATACAGCCTCCATCCGTAGTAAACTTCGGCCCCTGGGCTACCTGGACCTGCCTCGTCTGCCCATAGATCCCTTCGAGATTGCCAAGAGAGAAAATATTTGTTTAGAGCGGCACCCATTGGCCGAGTTCATGAACGTTGTGCTCTACCACGGCGAGGCCCCTGTAACCATCAGAGTGGATACATTGCAGCGGGCCAACAGGGAAATTAGGAGGTACTGCTATGCAGATAAGTGGAAAGGTCATGTTGATTACCGGCGCTTCAAGTGGTATCGGTAGGGCCTTAGCATTGCTTGCGGCTCAAAAAGGGGCTTATGTTGGACTGCTGGCCCGCAGAGAAGAACCCTTAAGGGAAGCAGTCCAGAAAATTGAAGATCAAGGTGGTAAAGCTGTTGCCCTCAAGGCAGATGTCAGTAATGATGAAGATGTAGAGCGCGCCGTTAAATCTACCGTTGAACGGTTTGGTTCCTTGGATATCTTAGTAAACAATGCCGGCCTGGGATATTTTGGCCCAGTGGAAACAATGAGCTTGGACGACCTGGACCGTATATTACAGGTAAACGTTTACGGAATCGTACGCATGGTTAAGACTTGCTTGCCATATCTAAAGAAAAGTAAAGGCATAGTCCTAAACATTTCTTCTGGCCTGAGCAAGCGTGCTTTACCGTATCTGGCAGCCTATGCGGGCAGTAAGGCCATGGTTGATGCGTTATCGGATGCTCTACGCTTGGAATTGGAGGAATACGGCATCAAGGTCTTAAATTATGGGCCGCCAGAAACCAGGACAGGTTTTCACCAGAATACCCTCACCGCCCAAGGTTTCGATTTCAAAGACCTTTCTTTTGGGCGTAAGATGGCTTCTGCTGAAGAAGTTGCACAAAGGCTGCTCCTTGTCATTACTGCCGAAAAGCGTGAAGTCAATGAAGGCCGGATCCTGCAAGTGATGAACTTGCTCGCCCCGCGTTTCTTGGATCGTATTTTTGCGCGCATGTTCCAGCGCATCCTCCAGCAAACCAATGAAAAGGAAAGTAAAGGCCCTTGACAGGACCTTGCGAAAGCGGTCATAGTCAATCAGCCAGGAAAACCAATTAAGCGGATAACGCTACTTCAGCGTTTTCCTATCCTTCTTAAGTCCGCCGGAGGCCATTTTGCGCCTTTTGTGGTCTCCGGACAGCAGCAATACACCTGGCCCTTGTAATCGTAAACTACTTTCTTTGTATTGTTGACCAGCTTCGTTCCTTCTCCGTCCTTCCACATCTCCCACCGGGTGAGAAAATACCGGTTGACGGCCTGGTAATGGAAGGCAACTCCAGCATTGACGAGTCCATGCTCACCGGTGAGAGCATGCCGGTGAATAAAGCACCTGGTGACGAGGTTTTCGGAGCAACCATCAACAAGACCGGTTCTTTTAAGTTCAGGGCGACCAAAGTCGGCAAGGAAACGGCCTTGGCTCAGATCATCAAGCTGGTGGAAGAAGCCCAGGGCTCTAAACCACCCATACAGCGGCTGGCCGACCTTATCTGCAGCTACTTCGTCCCCATCGTCATCATCATAGCTGTTGTGACCTTTTTGGTCTGGTACTTCGCCGGCCCCGCCCCGGCATTCCTTTACGCTCTTTTGAACTTTGTGGCCGTCCTGATTATCGCCTGCCCTTGTGCCCTGGGCATCGCCACTCCGTCTGCCATCATGGTGGGAACCGGTAAAGGGGCAGAGAACGGGATCCTGATCAAGGGAGGCGAGAGCCTGGAGACGGCCCATAAGATCAAGACTATCATCTTCGATAAAACCGGAACACTTACCAAGGGTGAACCAAAACTTACTGATGTGCTCACCCATAACACCTTTAGTGAAGAAGAGGTTCTCCAACTGGTAGCCAGCGCCGAAAAAGGCTCGGAGCACCCCCTTGGTGAGGCTATCATCAAAGGCGCCAATGAACGAAGAATTCCTTTGACCGATCCCGATCACTTCGAAGCCATACCGGGCCACGGTATCCAGGCGAAAGTTCAAGGGAGGAAAGTGTTAATTGGAAATGTTAAACTGATGAGAGATAAAGGTATCGCCGTGGGCGAACTTGTAGACCATGCCAACCGCCTTTCCGAGGAAGGAAAGACACCAATGTACGTGGCCATCAACGGCAAGGCCGCTGGAGTGGTGGCAGTTGCAGATACCTTGAAGGAGAATTCCGTTAAGGCCGTTGAGGAATTACACCGGATGGGAATCGAAGTGGTGATGCTCACTGGTGACAACCGCCGGACGGCTGAGGCCATCGCCAAAAGGGTCAGTGGCGATTTGAGGGGAGTGGTTGCCGGTATCCAGCTGAGTAAGGCCACCATGCGCATCATCAAGCAAAACCTGTTCTGGGCCTTTGCTTACAATTCAGCTGGAATCCCCATCGCTGCCGGGATCCTATATCCCTTTACCGGAATGTTGTTGAACCCGGCCATTGCCGCCGCCGCCATGGCCCTGAGTTCCGTCTCCGTGGCAACCAATTCTCTCCGGCTGAAGAAGTTCAGACCCAGCCGGGTGTAAAGGTGTCGGACAAAAAGGAGATCTGACAGACACGTTACCGACGCCAAACGGATCATCCGAAATGCCAAACATTGTGCCTGGTGCAAGGGACTCACCAGGGGCCGCCGTATGGCAGCCAAACTTGAAAAGGCCATTGTCCTGACCGGAAGGATCATCCAGCAGGCACAAGGGGTACACAAGGGTAACCACAGCATACCAAGCCGGCCGGTCAGCTTGTTCGATACCGGTGCACGCCCTATTCGAAAGGGTAAAGC
>SESX01000190.1 GCA_004367365.1 Candidatus Acetocimmeria pyornia | reverse complement strand
TTCTGGGTGCCTGCTCGATCCGGCGGGCAAATTCCTGGAACTGTTCCAGGTAACCCGGCAGGGCTTCCGCCAGGCGGTTGAGCTCCCGGATCAAGTCCGGTAAAAGAAAAAAGATAACTACAGCCACCACCGCCCCCAGGATGCCGTACAGGACAAGGATCGACAAAACCCGGGGAACACCCTTCCTGGCCATGAGTTCAACCGGTGGTTCAAGGACATAGGCAACCACTACCGCCAGGATGAAAGGTGGTAGAATGGCGCGTACCCGGTAGAGAAAGAAGAGGCTGACGGCAGCTACGAAAACCAGAAAAAAAACCCGGAAAGCCTTTGTTTGCCTCGGAACCCTGCCCACGTTACAGCCCCCTGCCGGTATTATTTCGCCGACCTGAGTTTTTCATTAGACTTACCAACCAGACCAGAATGGAACCACAAGACAAGCCGGAGTCAACCGACCCCGGCCTGGAGAAGCCATCCAAATCGTCCCGGCAATCTTGGTCTCCGGCTATTTTTTCCAACGCTCGACCACCCTGCCGACATCCTGGCGGCGGCGCCTGATGAATTCCCCGGCCTTCTCCTGAACCCGGTTCCTGGCTTGCATGAGGGTTTCCCTGGTTTCGGGCTTCAACCGGGCAACGAAAAAAAGCCCCATGACCATCCCCAGCAGCCCACCGGTAAGGAGGCCGTCAAGAAAACCTTTTCTGGCCACTAAATCCTACCTCCTCTCGGCATCATCAGGTGTAAAGGGCGTTGTAGGCGATATCCTCATCAGTCAGGGAAACCAGCCCACCTTCGTCATCCAGCCGGTAGAGATGTACCCCGTCCCTGGTATGGGTAAACTCAATACAGCAATCCCAGCAGTAAAACTGGTTTGTTCCGACCTTTCCTACCGACCGGCTTGAACACAACGGACACAGCACCTGTAATACCCCCTTAACATGGAACCAAAGTTAGACCAGAAGCCGTTACGCCAAATCCGTGAAGGACCCGCCCGAGACCCCAAGGATCTCAGGGCCCTTCAAGTCGTGGTGCACGCAGGATCACCGCGTCTTGGCCAGGCTGGATCACGACCTGGGGCGGGAGGGTATCTTTGCCTTCCATCACGTCCTCAAGGAGCCCACCGGACACCTCGTAGCCTGTAACCTGGCCTGTCCTGACATCAAAAAAGACATCTGCCAGGACCCCAATGTCATCCCCTTCCTCGGTCAGGATCCTCTGTCCGAAGATCTCCTCCTGTTTTTTTACGAGTTCCGCCACCTGCTGGTGGGACCCGAGAGGCTTGATCACGGAGGCATCACGGCAGGTAACAATGTCATCCCCCATGGACCGGACGTCCGCCAGGGGTAGAAAGGAGCGTTTGGGCCAGATACCCCCGGACTCAACCACCAACCCGGTTACCCGGCGCTGGTCCCAGTCAACCACCAGGTCACAAACCCGGGCCACTTCCCGCCCATCTTTAAGCTCAAAAACAGCGTGACCGATAACATCAGCCCGTTTAACGCGGTTGGTACCCACACGAAACCCCCTTTCGCCCCCATTTTTCTCCGTGCCGTTTTTCCCCGGTCTCTTCACCTTTTCCCATTTTCTCACGGAAAGGAGGGAGACTTGTTGAAACCGGGCCCACTAGTTGGTTTAGTATTTTCCGTCCGGAACAAAAAAATGCGTGCCGCCCAGGCACGCCTTCTCACTTCCTGTAGGTGTATCAAGTTCATGTCTCACCACGACAGCTAATTTTTTTTCACGGTTAGAGTCTTTCCCGGATAATCCCACCTCCAAGCACCAGGTCCCCTTCATAAAAAACTACGGATTGGCCCGGTGTTACCGCACGTTGTGGCTCATCGAAAAGAACCTTGACCAGTTCCTCACCATTTTCGCCACCCGCCGGTACAATCCGGGCGGGAACCGCCGGAGCACGGTACCGGATCTGGGCTTGGACCCTTTTTTCCCCGTTGAGCCTTTCGAAAGGGATGAAGTTAACCTCCGCGGCGTAGAGACCCCGAGAATATACTTCTTCCTTGGTCCCAACCACAATCACGTTTTCGTCCGCCTTGATGTCCACAACGTAAACAGGCTCACCCATACTCAGGCCCAAACCCCGGCGCTGCCCGATGGTATAGAAAGGGATCCCGCGGTGCCTGCCCACCACTTCTCCGCTGGTATTCAGGATCGGGCCCGGTTCTATTTTGTCGGGAATAAATTCCCTGAGGAAGCTGTGGTAATCATCACCGGTAACAAAGCAGATCTCCTGGCTTTCAGGCTTCTCAGCCACCACCAGGCCCAGCTTGCCGGCCCGGGCCCGAACCTCTTTCTTGGTATACGGACCTAGGGGGAAAAGGGTATGGGCCAGCTGGTCTTGGGTCAAACCGTAGAGGGCATAGCTCTGGTCCTTTTCCGGGTCAAGGCCGCGGTAAAGCAGGTAACGACCAAGTGAAGGGTCATAATCAATCCTGGCGTAATGGCCGGTAGCCACGTACTTAGCCCCCAGGCCAAGGGCCTTACGCAGAAGGGCACCCCATTTCACGTAAAAGTTGCAGGCAATGCAGGGGTTTGGAGTCTTCCCGCGCGCGTACTCTTCGATAAAGTAGTCGATTACCCTTTCTTTGAAAACCCCGCCAAAATTCATGACATAATAGGGGATACCGATCCGGTCGGCCACCTTTCGGGCATCCTCTACAGCAGCCAGGGAGCAGCACCCTCCACGCCTAACTTCCTCTTCAGGTGCCAGCCGGGGCCAAATCTGCATGGTTACCCCGATCACATCGTATCCCTTCTCCTTCAAGAGAGCAGCAGCCACCGAGCTGTCAACCCCCCCGCTCATGGCTACTACCACCCGCACGGCCTGGGCCATAGGCAACACCTACCGTGTTGTTTCCGGCTTCACAGATTGCGCGTTCCGGCGCTGGTAATCTTCGATGGCCTTATGGAGGGCATCAGCCGCCAGGTTGGAACAGTGCATCTTCTGGGGAGGTAGCCCGTCCAGGGCTTCAGCTACCCGCCGGTTAGTAATCTTTAAGGCCTCCTCAATAGTCTTCCCTTTAACCATTTCGGTCACCATGCTGCTGGTTGCGATGGCGGCCCCGCAGCCGAAGGTCTTGAACTTGATGTCTTCAATTCGGTTATCCTTAACCTTAATGTACATGGCCATGATGTCACCACAGGTGGGGTTGCCAACCTGACCAACCCCATCGGCATCCGGGATTTCCCCCACGTTTCTGGGGTTGGTGAAGTGTTCCATGACCTTTTCACTATACATTGGAAACCTTCTCCTCTCGTTGCGCGGGCGCGATGGGAGACATCTTGCGGAGTCGCTCTACGATACGCGGCAGCACTTCCAGGACATAATCAATATCTTCCTCGGTGTTATCCTTACCGAGGGTCATCCGCAGGGAGCCATGGGCCAGTTCATGAGAAAGCCCCATCGCCACCAGGACATGGGAGGGTTCCAGGGAACCTGACGTACAGGCGGAACCGCTGGAAGCCGCGATCCCTTCCAAGTCCATGTTCAGGAGCATGGACTCCCCTTCCGCGTAGGCAATACTTACGTTAACATTGTTGGGCAACCGCTTCGTGGGGTGACCGTTCAGTTTCACGTCTGGGATACCATCAAGAATACCATCAATGAGCCGGTCCCGAAGCACAATGAGATGTTCTGTATATTCGTCCAAGTGGTCCTTCCGCAGCTGGGCTGCCGTTCCCAGGCCAACAATACCTGGAACACCCTCGGTACCGGCACGCCGGTGTTTTTCGTGGGCCCCGCCGTGCATGGTTGGCTCCAGCCTGGTACCCTTTCTTACGTAAAGAGCACCCACACCTTTAGGGCCGTAGATCTTGTGCCCGGAAAGGGAAAGTAGATCTACCCCCAGGCGTTCCACGTCAACCGGAACCTGGCCAACCGCCTGGACAGCGTCTGTATGGACCAAAACACCTTTCTCCTTGGCGATCCTGGCAATCTCGGCAATGGGCTGAATGGTGCCAACCTCGTTATTGGCAAACATAATTGTAACCAGCACAGTCTGGTCGGTAATCGCCTGGGCGACATCCTCTGGATCCACCATTCCACTGCCATCCACCGGCAGGTAAGTAACTTTGAAACCCTCTTTCTCCTCGAGGTATTCACAGGTGTGAAGGACAGCGTGGTGCTCGACGGCCGAGGTAATGATGTGGTTGCCCTTCTTCCTGTATGCCCGGGCCACCCCCTTGATGGCGAGATTATCTGCCTCAGTACCTCCACTGGTAAAAACGATTTCCGACGGGTCGGCTGCCCCAATGAGGTCGGCCACTTGCTCTCGTGCCTTCTCCACGGCCTTACGGGCCGCACGCCCAAACTGGTGGACACTTGAAGGATTTCCGAATTCATCCACCATGTACCTGTATATCACGTGGGCAACCTCCGGGTCAACCGGTGTTGTGGCTCCGTGGTCAAGGTATACCTTTCTCACGTCGATCCGCTCCTTTGATACTTATTTTCCTTTTCCGGGCATGGTCAAGATTCACCTCATGGCGGCTAAATGTAATACATGTAGTCTTTACCAGACTTCTTGCGCGCGTCTTCACAAAGGTCAGCCAGTGTAATAGAATCCACCACTTTCTGTACACTGTCACGAACTTTGGTCCAAACTCCCCGTGCAATACACTCATCCGCCCGGCCACAGTGGTCGACCCCAACATCAGAAACAGCGCAATCCGTAGGAGCAATCGGTCCCTCTAGGACCCGGAGGATATCACCGACGGTGATCTCTTTGGCCGGTCTAGCCAGCTCGTATCCTCCCTGGGCTCCCCGGACACTTTTCAC
>SESX01000019.1 GCA_004367365.1 Candidatus Acetocimmeria pyornia | reverse complement strand
GTCGCTCTCAGGTCCCGTTCGTTGTCAAATTCCAGAACGAAAAAAAGCATCGATACCATCTCCTTCTCGGTTGCATTGAAATGAATATCGATCGATTTATTCTAAGGTCATTATACCACTAAATGGCATCGATGTCGAACAAAAGTTCTCATTCAATCTCTCTGATTTCCAATATTTCGCAAACTGGGGCTGCCGAGGTTCATGACCTTCATTGCAAAACATGCGGTGAGCATTACACCGCAAAGGAAGGCCGGCACCGTTGGGACATTTTCATACCTGGCAGCGGGGACAGAAGTACGAACTTCGGGACCCTATTTTCAAACGCTCGACAGGAGTACCGCATCGGAGGCAAGACTCCCCTTGCCTCTGGTAGACCTTGAGGCGGGAGGCATAGTTTCCAGCCTTACCTTCACCATCGACGTAGGTGGCAAAGGTTGTCCCCCGTTCCCTGACGGCCTCCCGGATCACACGCTGGATAACGCCGTATAGACGGTGGATTTCCTCAAAAGACAGGGAACCTCCGGGCCGCATCGGGTTAATCCCGGCCTCATGCAGAACTTCGTCGGCATAAATGTTGCCCAATCCTGCCAACAGGCTCTGGTCTAGGAGGAGTGACTTTATCCGGGCTTTTTTCTTTTTGAGCACTGTCTCCAGGTAGGCCAGGGTAAACTCCGGGGCCAAAATTTCCGGCCCGAGGTTGCGGAACCCCTCTGGAGGAAGGTCTCTTCCCTTCCGCACCAGGTAGATACCCCCGAAATGCCTGAGGTCAATGAACCGGAGCTGCGTGGGGTCATTCCCATCAAGACAAAAGACCACGTGGGTATGTTTGTTCCGCTCCTGGGACGCAGAACAGTACAGCAATCGCCCGGCCATCCTTAGATGGATCAGAAACATATCCCCCGTAGACAAGACAAAAATGAGGTATTTTCCCCGCCGGTTCAGAGCTTTTAGTCCCTTGCCCTCCACTGTCCGGGTGAAGGTTTCGGGATCCGTGTTCCTGATGAACTTTGGAGAGAAAATGTATACGGCAGTAATCGTCTTTCCCTCGATTCTTGGGGCGAGGCTTCGCCTGATGGTTTCAACCTCCGGCATTTCCGGCAAAACAATATCCCTCCCTGTCTGCTACGGATCCTTTTCCAAGCATGGTTTGATGGCATCGGCTTTATTTCAAGTCATACCAGCTCTGACCGGATCTCATCTCAACCACAAGAGGAACACTTATTTCGACAACCCCCTCCATATTTCGCCGGACCAGTTCTTTCACTTCAGCCAGTTCCTCCACCGGGACATCAAAGACCAGTTCATCGTGAACCTGCAGGAGGATCTTGGTTGTCAAGTGCCGACGGCAGAGTTCCTTCTGAACGCGGACCATGGCCAGCTTAATAATATCAGCCGCACTTCCCTGGATGGGGGTATTCATGGCCGTCCTCTCGGCAAAAGATCGGACCCCCCGGTTCCGGCTGTTGATATCGGGCAGGTAACGGCGGCGGCTGAAAATGGTCGTCACGTACCCGTCTTTTCGGGCCTTCTGAACCGTTTCATCCAGGTATTTCTTCACCATGGGATAGCGCCTGAAGTACTGCTCAATATACTCCCGCGCCTCTTCCCGGCTGACCCCAGTATCCCGCGCCAGCCCGAAGTCGCTGATCCCGTAGATAATGCCGAAGTTGACCGACTTGGCCCGGCTGCGCATGGTTTCGGTTACTTCCTCCAGGTGGACCCCAAAGACCTCGGATGCTGTCCGGGTGTGAATATCTTCACCGCGGCGGAAAGCCTCCTGAAGCCCCTCATCCCCGGAAAGATGCGCTAGAACCCTGAGCTCAATCTGGGAATAATCAGCCCCCAAGAGAACATGCCCTTCACTGGAAGGGATAAAGACCTTCCGAATCCGCCGGCCCGTTTCCATCCGGACAGGTATGTTTTGAAGGTTGGGCTCGGTACTGCTGATCCGGCCGGTGGCCGTGATGGTCTGGTTGAAAGTGGTATGGACCCGGCCGGTGCACGGGTCAATCACCTCCCTGAGACCGTCGATATAGGTTCCCAGGAGCTTGGTCAGCTGCCGGTACTCAAGGATCTTGGCCGCTATCTCGTGCTCCCTGGCAAGTGCCTCTAGCACCTCGGCACTGGTGGAATAACCTGTTTTCGTCCGCTTTGTCGCCGGGAGGCCAAGGCGTTCAAAAAGAACCCCGGCCATCTGTTTCGGCGAATTAAGATTAAACTCCGTTCCCGCCAGCGCATAAATCTCTCCAGTGACTGCATCGATGAGGGCCCTGAATTCCTCAGACATGGCCGCCAGGCCCTGGGAGTCCACCCTGATCCCGGCCACTTCCATTCCGGCCAAAACCCCCACCAAGGGCATCTCAATGGTTTCGAAGAGCTCACGGAGCTGCCTTACCTCCAACTCCGTCTCCAGGGCCGGCGCCAGCCTCCTGGTGATATCAACCCGGTTTGCAAGGTAAGAGACCGCCTCATCTTCTGCCAGTTGATTCCAGGCCCGTACCGCCCTTCCCTTTCCGAAAACATCCTCCCGGGCAGGCAGGGTTACATGCAAATACCTTTCGGCAAGCTCGTCCAGCGGGTAGCCCGAACGCGTCGGGTCGAGTAGGTAGGCTGCAATGGCAACATCGTGCCGGAAACCCTGAACCCGAATGCCCTCTCTCATCAGGTAGGCCAGCATGGTCTTAGCCTCATAACCAACCTTTAGAACCCGTGGATCCTCAAAAAACGGTGCCAGCTCGTTAATGACAATCCCTGGAGGAAGCCTACTCAGATCAAGGTAATAAACCTGGCCACTGGCTGGAGAGAGGGCCATCGCCACCGGCGCCACCCTCTTGAGACCGTTTCTTTCCGGCCTCATTTCCCATTCGAAAAGAACAGCACACTCCTTCATCCGGTTCAGGCTCTCCACCAAACTGGGAAGGTCTGTCTCCTCTCGAACTACCGAGACCTCATCCACCCTGACCAGCCCGGCAGCAACAGTGCCGACTGCCTCCTCACGCTCCCCACCAGGGATCCGGTCAAGGAGTGTTTTAAACTCTAGCTTGCGGAAAAGCTTCCGGACACGGTCCCAATCGGGACGCGCCCAGGTACAGGCCTTGATTTCTAGATTGATGGGGGCATCCCGTTCAATGGTGGCCAGGCGTTTGCTCAGCAGGGCCTGTTGGGCATACTCGCGCAGAACCTGGGAAAGTTTCCGCCTCTGGATCCTGGCGATGTTCTCCAAAACCTCCTCTACCGAGCCGTACTCTTGAATGAGTTTCAGGGCGGTTTTCTCCCCCACCCCAGGTACGCCGGGGATGTTATCAGAACTGTCCCCCATTAACCCCTTGACATCAACCAGTTGGGGTGGCTCGATCCCGTACTTCTTCCTGAAGGTAGGAAGGTCATAACGGGTGACTTCGCGTATTCCACGGTGGGTGATCAAAGCCTGCGTCTGCTTGGAGACAAGCTGGAGGGCATCCCTGTCCCCCGTAACAATGACCACCACCCCGTAACCTTCCTCCTCGGCCTTGCGCGACATGGTACCCAAAATGTCATCTGCTTCATAACCCTCGAGTTCACAAGTGGCAATGTTGAGAGCCTCGAGTACCTCTTTGAGAACTGGAAACTGGGAGATCAAAACCTCGGGTGGGTGGTCCCGGTTGGCCTTGTACTTGGAATACTGCTCGCGACGGAACACAGGCACACCCTTATCAAAGGCTACCATGAGGCCGTCCGGCTTCTCCTCTTCAATCAGCCGGAACAACATGGTCAAAAAACCATAAATGGCATTGGTAGGTAAGCCCTCCCTGGTGACCAGTGGTGGCAGAGCATGGAAGGCACGGTGCATCAAGCTGTTACCATCGATCAAAAGAACCTTCTTTCCCCCGGGGTTGGAACGGCCTTCGCCTGCTCCCCTTCTTTCGCTCACCTTGTCGCTTCTCTTTGAGCTTTTTCCGGTGGACACAACCAGTTCCCCTTTCCGCTGTCCTGAACAGGACCCTGGAGCACAAGACTCCGGCCCCACATTCATGCTAACATTATACATCGTACCCGTATAGAATGCGACCCAGGTTACCGTACGCCTCAAGGGGAAAGGCAGGCAGCCAATCTCTGGCGTGGGTCTTTCGCCCATAGAAAAAGCCGCGGGAGACCCACGGCATGAGCAGGCGGCTAGGAATAGTTGTTTGAACGATCAAACCCCTTTGTCCTGTCCCCGGCGGACCAACCGGCGGTAAACAAGCCAGACCAGACCGGCTAGCACTGCCACTGGGCCGACTCTCCCGACAAAGATCACGACCCAGCCGGCAAGGTCCACCATGTCCTTAAGGGTTTCCATGAAGGCCAGTACCGCCTGAGCAAAGATACCCGGCGGGCCGGTGCTGCCGGCACCTTCAACCCGGAGCTCGACCCGAATCGTTGACAGCCCAACGGCACTATCCCAGGCCCTTATCTGGGCGATCAGCATCTCGATCTGTCCCCTGAGCCGCTCGAGTTCCCTTTCGACGGCAATGATGTCACTAATCCTGTCGGCCCTGTCCAGGAGTTCCAGGTATCTCTGTTCCTGGCGCTCGAAATTCCGTAGGCGGGCCTCGGCATCATAGTACTGGCCGGTTATGTCGTTGCTGTAAATCCTTTCAACCTTAACTTTCCCGAGGCCGCCCAGTTTAGTTACTAGATCCTCAAAAGACCCGGACGGTACTCGTACCAGCAGGCGAGCACCCTGCCGGCCGCCATCATCACCTTGCCACAGTTCACCGTCCTGGACGTAGCCGTTACTCTGGCGAACCATGGTCACAATCTCATCGTACGCCTTCTGGATATCAGGTACCTCAATCACGAGGTCAGCGTTCTTGATAACCTTTCTCTCGTAAGAACCGGTATCCACGAATTGCTGTGGTGCGATCCGGGTCAGCATCGAAGCTGACGGGGTCTCTCCGTCTGCCCTTCCCCTGGGACCCTGGGAGGTAGATTTTACAGCCTCGGACCCCTCTTGTGGAAACTTGATATTCCCCGGCATCTCCAGCTCCGGGGTCGTCCCAGATAGGGCCTCTGCCCCAATACCCGTGGTCCCGCCCACAGCACCAAACTCGGCCACACCGGCAGCCTTCTCCTCTAAGACCATTTCATCCGCGGCAGGGCCGCTCTTGCTGGCAAGCTGAGGGCTTCCGACCCCGAAGCCACCAAAGAAATTCCAGAAAAACCCGGCAGCAAAGAGGACTACCAAGGTAGCGGCAACCGCTGCCAATCCCCGGTAGGAAGCCTTGTCCAGCGCGGAACGGATGGTACCGAAAAAGCCTGCTTTCCCCATCAGGGTCTTCAAGACCCCACCCCTGGAGTCCTCCCTGGATTGCTTCAGCACGCGGTTCCGAACCAGGTTCATGGTGTTCTCATGAAAACCTGCCGGCACTTCCACGACCTCGAGGGAACGGCAAAGCTCTACCGTAGAACGCAACCCGGCCAGTTCACGTACACAGACCGGGCAGGTTTCCAGGTGCCGGTTAACCTGCTTGGCCTCGTGGGCACTCAACTCACCGTCAAGGTAGGGCGAGAGAAGGTCTTGAATTTCAGGGCACTTCATTGCCTTCCCCCCTCTTCCCTTTTACTGACGGAGGTGCTCGGGAAAAGTTCCAAAACGGTGAATTTCTCCTTGAGGGCCTTCCGGGCCCGGTTCAACCTTGACTTCACCGTTCCCAGGGAGCAATTAAGGATCTCGGCGATTTCTTGATAAGAAAAACCCTGAATTTCCCGGAGAACAACCACCACCCGGTACTCTTCCGGCAGGGAAGTCAGGCTATCCTGGATAATTTGCTGTAACTCACTCCGCTCAACAACCTCCAGGGGGTTTTGGGAAGGATCTGCCACCTGGCGCCGAATTTCTCCATCCACGGTTATCACCGGTTCGTCGAGATAATCAGCTGGCTGCCTTTTTCGCCGGCGGAGTTCGTCCAGGCATGCGTTGGAGGCAATACGATAAAGCCAGGTAGAAAATGACGCATCACCCCTAAAACTGGACAACCCACTGAAAGCCCGCACAATGGCCTCCTGGGCCAGATCCTTGGCATCCTCCACGCTTCCGCACATCCGGTAAGCCAAGTTAAAGACTTTTTTTTCGTAAGGCCGGATCAATTCCTCAAAGGCCGAAAGATCGCCTCTTTGAACCCTTTCGACAAGTTCTTTTTCTGACACCGTCCTGCTTGAGCCTCCCCTGGCTACCAATCATCTCAAGGGCCTGCCATGGACCAGGTTGGAAAAAGAAATCCTCTCTCTAAAACCACAATTCAACCAAGAGCCTAGGTGTAGCTTTCGCCAAGATGCCTTCATTTCCTTTCCGGAAAAAAATAGGTGTTGCTCAGTACCAGCTCCAATTCTCATATTTTGTAGTGCCGACGGGTTGGCATGTGCGGACTAGTAAGAACCTGTGTCCAAGCTGATAAGAAACTCATCTGGGTCCCACTCTGGCCTGACCCCGAACAAAGGCTCAACCATTGATAACGGGACATAGGTTTTGCCACCGACGGGTTCAAGGTCCACGGCCCGACCGTTGAGGAACACCTTTTTGGCTTGTGGGTCCCATTCCACGGTAGCTCCCAGGAGTTTGGCCAACTGTCTCAAGGCCAGGGTAGGACCACCGGCCCAACCCAGGTCAGCCGGGTAAGTAGTCCCTCCAACCTCCAGTCTCGGCCTTTGAACCCACACCAGGGCCCGGGGAGAGTCAATCCTGAACTTGAGGCCGAAGAAGTTTTCCAGTTCCCTGATTCCGGTGTAAGAGGTCCCTTCGATGAAAACAACTGAATTATCTGGGAGGGCCTGCCCGCCCACGGACACTGCCCTTGTTACCGGGTCCCACCCAACACGAAGGCCTACTGCTTCCGCAACGGCGCGCACAGGAAGAAGAATCGCCCCGGCCCGAACAAGGCCGTGCTCCTGCAGGGGCTTTTCTTTACCGTCAATACGGATGGCCACGGAAAGGGGAACCTCCACCGGCCCTTTCCTGGCTGCATGGAGATACCGTTGGAGTAGGGCCCTGGGATAGCGTCCCCCGAACCCACGGGCGCTGAGAAACAACTCCAACAGGCCGGCATCCAAGGGTTGAATCCCGTAAACATCTGGATAGACAGCAAGGTGGGGGTAGTCTAAGGCCGGATCCTGGATGGGCTTGAGGTTGAGTTCTAAGCGTTGGTAATTGATTACCACGGGCCAACCTTCTTCCACCCGGTCAAACAACTCCTCAACTTCATGGTTGCGGAGCCTGATACAGCCCAGTGAAACCGCTCCACCGATGGAATCCGGGTTGGTAGTCCCGTGGATACCATATTCTCCGTCCCAGGTAATCCCAAGCCACCGTGAGCCCAGCGGGTTGTTGGGTCCAGGGGGTACGGGCTGGCGCTCTTGGGCAGGATACCACTCTTCTGGAGGCCTCCACCACGGGTCAACAATCTTACTCACCACTGTAAAACGCCCCGTAGGCGTGGGAGCCCCTGGACGACCGATGGCCACGTGGTATTCGGCTGCTTTAACAGCCCCCACGTACAAGCGGAGGGCAAAAGCCGGAAGGTTTAGAATCAAGCCATCATTGACTACTCTAGAAATTCCGGTGTGACCATCGTCTTGAAGCCAATCCAGGGGGGGAGGTTCCAGAATGATTCCGGGGCCGACCTCAGCCGGAGTAGATAGGCCGCTCTCCAGGTTGTCCTCGCCACCTGATCCCGGTTCGGCCGGACCTGGTTCGACAGGAACCTCGATAATCGCCTCCGGGGTTACCGGTTGTGCCGGGTTAAGGGCTTGGGTAGGATCCTCAGGGGTATTCCTCAACTGCCCCTCTGCTTGCACACCTGATGGTAGAGGAAATAATGGAAATGACCAAGAAACCGTCAAAACCAGAATCAAAGCCCAGAACCGCCTAGCAATCACCCACAGGCCCGCCTCCCATCTACCGCTCTCGACACGGTTCAGTATATGCAGGGGGCTGGGGGGCTATTCTCTCGCCAGGCCAACCGTGTGGTATCACGGCATAGTGTACTTCAAAAACAAAAATGAATTGGGGATGATTTCCGTGTCCGGCCCTGCTCCAACTTGTAGCGTCGCTTTAGTAAATATACTCTATTCTCGATCGATACGGATTCTGCCTTCCTGTGATGTTACATGATTTTCTTCAGCCCTGCTTCCTTGTGTCGAGAATAATTTCTTTGGTAATAATCGGCGGATTCAAGGACACCCTAGGTCGTTAAGGACATCCTGTAACTTCAACTGGAATATAGGATAGTCAACTACTTGCTTAAGTTCATCCATGATCATTTGCGCTACTTGCAAGGACAAGGTCAGTGTGTGACAAATTACTTCAATTAAGGCTGCACCTCCGCGTTTCCTTTGGTTAGTGGCCTCGCAGGGCGCTCAGTCTTTTTCTCTATCCTTTATTTAATTCCCTCAAATCCCTTCAACAACCGTCATATGATCCATCTACTCGGGCTGGATGAAGCTGAGATAAAAATTAGATTTCAACAAGACTGCCGCCGTGGTTGTGGGGATGTGGGCAAAGCGTAGCTTTGTCCAAGCGAGTGTGGAGCTTGTGGGTAACCCCGAAGGGGTTATCCATCAAATCCACACGAGCGGCATCTGGACAACCTTTAGCCAGTGAGGTACGGGCACGACGGGAGATTTCCCCCGAGGAGGCCTGGCTCATTGCCCAGGATGCCCGCCGGTTTTTAGAGCGAGGGCTTCTGGACTTGGGCCCGGGGCAGATAGAACTGCCCTGTGTGGCCGGGCGCAACAGCCACTTTCGGCGGGCACGCCGGGATCAACCCGAAAAACTGGTCCTCCTGACGGTGGTGGGAGAGGATGACGCCAGTCTCCTGGAGGAGTTTGGCATCCAGACCATGCAACAGGGCCGACTGGCTCGGATAGTCGAAGAAGCATACGCACAGGACGCATTATTGGACGGTCACAGGTTATATTTGCTGATGTCCCTGACCTTGACTGCCATCCGGGAACGACTGGGTACCCTTTGGCAGCAGGGAGCGTTGCTACCACTGGCAGGTATGACCCGCAAGAGCCGAGCCCGGATGGTGGTACCACGTCCTGTCCTGGTCGTGGACCGTTATCTTGGTGGCCAGGAGCTCACGACCATCCGTCGGGACCTGGCTATCAGCCGCCTGTGCTGGAACCAGTGGTGGCAGGGTTTTCAAGAAACAGTGGCCCGGGCCACAGAAGACCCCAAGGTAGTAGCCGAAGACACCGGCTATCCCACCGAATGGGTGGCAGGCTGGCAGGCTCTCTGGGAAAAATACCAGGACAACCCCGAAGCCAGGGACCGGTTAGGTAAACCGGAGCTGGTGGAGGGCTTTAAGCCCCCGGCGGATGAAGAGGACCGGCTGTGGCAGCGGTTGCTCGGTGAACACGGCTACACCCCGGCGGCGGCACGGCATTTTATGCAAGAGCTGCGTGACCTGGCCGTACGCCTCAAGCAGGTAAAGCGTCGTCCGGGTCAGATCGTCACCTTCGGGGTCGCCGCCGACGAGCCCCCCGGCCGGAGCCTGGCCGAAGCCAGGCTGTGCCTGGTGGTGCTGGACTATATAACCCCAGAGGACTGGGGGATGGTGGACCGTACCAGTCCCCAGGAGCTAAAATGGCAGCGGCTCGAGAGATTGGCCACACAGGCCTATGAGCAGGGGGTGGCCCTGTCACTACCGGATCTTGCTCACCTTTTGGGGATATCGACCGATGCCATCCAGAACACCATCAAAAAGCACGAACAGGTGGTCCTACCCACCCGGGGACGGGTGGCCGATATGGGGTCTACCCTGAGTCACACCGAGAAGATCATCGCCCTGTACATGGACGGCTACACGGAAACAGAGATCAAAAGGCGGACGGGCCACTCCTACGACAGTATCGAACGGTACCTTTGGGACTTTTCCCGGGTGGTCTACCTGGCCGAGAGGGGAATGCCCCTGCCGGCCATCCGTCAAGCCCTGGGGATGTCCAGGCGAGTGGTAGCAAAATACCTGGAGCTTCACCGGCGCTTTGACCACCCGGATTACGCCTTCCGCATGGCCCGAATCCGGCTGATGGTAGAAGCCGGGGGTCCAAAAAAAAACGGGAGGTGACAAACATGTCCGGGAAGGGTAGCCAAAGTCGTGATGCTGCCCTTCCAGCCCGAGATCTCAAGCTGGTGCAGATAGCCCACTTACAACAACGCTTTGAGCTGGCCCCTCGTTCTCACCTGGCCGAAGAGGTGGTCAGGCGAACCAACAAGGCCCTGGCAGAACACGAAGCTGCAAAAGGAGCAGAACGCCTGCAGCCACGGCCGGCACAGTCCTGGACATGGGCCGGACTCTGACCCACAAGACGATCGTGGTCGAGATGGCCCTCTCTGGGATGAGCACTCAACAGATTGCACGGCGCATCTTCCACACACCAGAGGCGGTGGACCAGTACCTGCGCCTCTTTGACCGGGTCTTGGTGTTGCGCTATTTCGGGCTCCCACCGAAGCTGATGCGCCAGGTTACCGGTCACACCTTGGCTCTAATCGAAGAGCACCTTGCACTGGCAGAAAGACACTTCCCGACCAACAACGCTCTGGTTGAATACCTGGCTAATCGGGGGGTTGAGCTTGAGAAGGCTCAATAGATCATCAAACGGTTATTTCCTACAGTGGCTTGACACTATCGTACGTTGTTTTCAACCTTGAAAGTTGAACACATCTGTGTTAGAATTTGAATTGCTCTTGAACAACAAATGCCGAAGTGGCGGAACTGGCAGACGCGCGCGACTCAAAATCGCGTGGGGTTTCCCCATGTGGGTTCGACTCCCACCTTCGGCACCAACCTGCCCTTCCAATGGTTTCAGGTTTTTTGGTCTGAAACCATTTTTGTTTTTCCTAGACCTTCCAAACAGTCTAGTCTAGTCTAGTCTAGTGTAATTCCCAGAACCCTTCTGCATGCAGGTAAGGTAGGGAAAGGCCCGCAGCCATAATGGAGCGGGCTTTTATGCACGGGTTTGCAGGGGAGGGCCTTGAATTTGCCGAACATCTGGTCGAGCTAGAGTAGTGCTTCGGCTTTTTCAGCCTTAAACAAGATCTCTTTGCCTTCGATGGAGGCTAAGATTATCCAATCCTTCGCTTCATGCGCTTTATCTGTCCAGCTTGTCGTTGTGAAATGACTCCTACTAATGCTATACCGACGAGATTGCATTCGGATGAAGGTTGTCGTTTCTGTTGGAGTTCGTGCAGCATCTCGTCAAGTTCAGCTTCTTCGCTTTTCATCTCTTCCTTTTTCTTCTTGATATTGCTTCTATAAACCGGTGCAATGCGGAGCTGGTCACCCTCCAAGTTATCGAGGATTTCCTCGTATCGCCTTATGGCTCTCCTAAACCCTTCCATGCGAACATGGTGCAAGCGGTACCGTTTCTCCTTCATCTTTTCATAATTCCTCTCATTCTGATGCGCGAACGCCTCGACTTCCTTTTCGCGGTATTTTTCCGCCAGTTCTTCTCCCTTTACCGCCAGTTGGTCCATCAGCTCGCCACGAAATTGGAAAGGCCATTTAAGTTTCACCGAAGGAAGCCACAGGACCTTCTTAGACAGTCCTGGATGATAGTTTCCATGAACATCAAGTACAATGGGAAGCAGCTTAACCCTTTGAGTCACTCCAGTAATGCACAATCTGTAGTTGAGTTGTATACCCAAAAACCCTGCTAGCTCATCATCAACTAATAACCGTTCCGACAGGTCGGCTCGAAAACCCTCGTGAAAGCACAATTCGACAATTGAATCTACCAGTTCATGCCCAAACGCAAAGAACTCCCAGTCTTCGTTTTGTAAAGCCTCATTGACATCAAAAGTGCCTGCGTACCGGTCTCTTAAATCTTTTCCCAGTTTTCTGTTCAAGAGCGAAACTAAGCCTGGGGGCAATGTGATTTGAATTCTGCCATCTGGTGCTCTTGAATAGGTATTCTCTCCGTACTCCCCTAGGAAATGAATAATAAACTTTTCTAGGTCCTTACTAGTAAGCGGTGGTTTGCGACCAAGTAGTTTATCTACTTTTTCCCTGCGAAAACTCTGGGTATCCATTACCAGGTCATCAAGTTTTTCCTCAGCTTGTGCTGCATCTCGGATTCTTTCTTCAAGGTCCCGAGCAAGGGCTTCGAACTCCTCAGCTTCCCGAGCTTCTTTACTAAAGACAATGCGCTCAATTTCCTTTTCCATTGGCCCGAGGATCGGGTCAAGCCCGCCAACGGTACTCTCAAAAATACGAATCCGGGTCTGCAAAACTTCTAGCACTCGATCCTCGATGGTCCCCACGACCGAAAAATTGTAAATTAACACCTGGTGCTTTTGCCTGATGCGGTCAAGCCTTCCGATACGCTGTTCAATCCGCATTGGGTTCCACGGAAGATCATAGTTGAACATAATGTGGCAAAACTGAAAGTTACGGCCCTCACCACCGGCCTCAGTTGAAATCATTACCTGGCCGTCCCTTTTAAACTGGGTTACAGAATGGTCTTTTTGCTCCCGCGTTAGTCCTCCGTGGAATTCAGTCACCCTGTAGCCTTTGGAGAGACGGTGCTTTAGGTATTTCAACGTGCCCTTAAACTGGGTAAATATGAGGACTTTCTGCCTTGGATTGTGGCTGAAGATTTCATCGAGGGCAATTTCTAGAGTACGTGCTTTAGAGTCGACGGTGATTTCTTCTGTCTTACGTATCAAGTCATCAAGCCAATGGATTTGTTCCTCCAATTCCTCATCAGTAAATCTACCGGCGTACTCTAGAAGTTTTTCCATTTGCTCCTCATCCAGTGACTCTTCATTTAAACCTTCCTCAGTGAAAGGTCTTCCCATGAGGTTTCTGGCCTCCAAAGCATCCTTGAGTTTGGACCGTCGTTTCTGCAACGAATCTCTGAGAGCTGCCGTGCTACTTGCCAGCAGTTTTTGAAAGGTAACCATGACAAAACCCAACGTCCAATCCTCGCGTTCTTGAGCTGCTTGGTACGTCTTTCTTAGGTAGTCGCGAACTAGATTGTAAAGCTCGAGTTCTTCCTCTGTAATCGGCACTTCAAGAACCTTTGCTTTACGGGGAATAAACTCATCGAGGACGTTCTTTTTGCGGTTACGGATCATGACTCGAGACAATCGATGTCGTTTGGGCAGGTGAACATTAAGAACCCCTTGGCGTACCAGGTCATCATCAAGCTTGAATGAAGACCCCAGAACTTCTTTCACATTCCGCTTTAAACTCGATTTTTCAACTGGATCAAGATTATCATACTCTTTCAATTGATGCGAAATCCTTCTCAGCCGCGGTAACTCCACCTCGAAATGACGTCTGAAATCGTGAAAATCTCTAAAGAGGGATGGGTCTAACAACTCAACCAAAGAATACAGTTCAAACTGGTCCAGCTGGAGGGGAGTCGCGGTGAGAAGCAACAAGCTGTGGGTACGGTCGCTAACTTGTTCGGCCAACCGGTAAGCCTGAGTTTTTCGAATCCTTTCCCCTTCTAAGTGCCGCCGCACGTGATGAGCTTCATCGAAAACAACCAAGTCCCAAAGGCAATCGGCAACTTGTTCTGCCCTGTCTTCTTGGCGAACTAATTGAAGCGACGTCACAATCTGGTCGTTTACCTCCCACGGATTCCTGTCCGGATGGTCCGCACGTAAGGTCCGCAGGCGATGGCTGTCATAGACGGCAAAGCGTTCGTTAAACTTGGTCTCCATTTCCCAGCGCCACTGTGTTACCAAACTAGCCGGCGCCACGATGAGAATTCTCTTGGCCAGTCCTTTCGCCTTCAGCTCTTTCAGAATCAGGCCAGCCTCAATAGTCTTGCCCAATCCAACCTCATCTGCCAAGATCAACCGTGGATAAATGCTTTCGGAAGTTGCCCGGTGGGCTACGAAAACTTGATGAGGGTGCGGCTCAAGTCGAGAATTGGACAAGGAAGAAAATTCGGTGTACTGGTGGGCCCATCTCAAGGCTTGCGCCCAAGATGTAAGATCGAACCGCCTGGCGTCATAACGTTCACCGTATTTCAGACGTTGCTCCATGGTAAGGTTGGGTTCAACACTTGCCTCCGAAACTATCTTCCTTAAAGACCCGACTCGAATTCTGTATTGGTAAGCTTGGTTAGGAGAAGTTTCAATGCTTTCGACGATGCCCTCGGTCCCGTCTGTTCGTATTTTTACCCAAGAGTTCACTTCGAATTGAACACGGTCAAGTTTATTCACGTTAAGCCTCCGGTCACCAAGAGGAAACCTTACTTTCGCCGTTTCACCGTTCAGCTCAATCAACTGACCGACCCCATATTCTGGATTCTCCGTGGATTTAACCCAACTCCCCGTCGGTATCATTCTGCACCCCCCTCGCGGATACGATAGTGGTTCTTAATCGTGGGTACGGAACGATAATTGAACGTCATGGGATTTGGGGCAATAGTAATCTCTCCTTTGACTGTAGCAATCGTGACGTTCTCGTTGGAAGAACGCACCTGTATGTAAGATCTCATGTAATAGTCATATACGTTAAGTACGTAGTCAAACAAGTCACCAAATATGAGCCTGGTCTTAAATCCGGTCCTGATATGTCGGATCTCTTTGATCAAGCCACTACCTTCCCTTGCGTAATTGGGATAGAAGTTGTTTTTAAATTTGATTAAATTCCCTTCTTCCAGGTACGGAACACCCGGGTAATCCCGGTCCTTGGTTTCCTGCCAATAAGTTAAGTTAAGCTTTACCTCATCATGATCTCCAACTTTCGCATAAACCGCAAGGGTCTTCGTTTGAGGATCGACAAAAAATCGCAAACTGATTTCCTTGGCCTGGGAATCAGGAAGCCTGGCAGAAGCCACCGGGTGAAGCTCGTCAGCACGATGTTCCAGGATAATAAGTTCAGCCGGTTCGTCAGTTTCAACCACCATCTCTTTTGTAGGAATTTGCACCGCGTCTAACAAGGTCCCGGATTTAAGCGTAGGTACAAACCGAGCCCTCTCAGGATCCCACAAGCCGTAAGTTGTTTCCAGCCTATCGCGGATAAATTCACTATAACGGCTGGCATAAACAAGGCCCTCAGTCCCTGTACCCGACCCTGAATATTCACCGCGTACGGCTTTACCGAAACGTTCACCAAGAAGCAGCTGGACCACGGGTATTTTCGACGACCCACCGGCCAACAGTACTGCGTCCAGCTCGGAAGCATTCTTGACTCCAGCTCGGGAAAGTACATTCTCAACCAACTCCATCACTTCTACAAGATGTTCTCGTATGGCATTTTCGAAATCCTTTCGTGTTACTGAAACATCTAGGCCAAACTCCGGAAAACTTAGGTAAGCTTCCTGAGATTCTGACAATTCATGCTTAAGCCTTTCTACCTCTTCCAAGAGAATTGGTCCACGTGCCCAGTTGGAGTACACCTCTGAAACACGGGTAAATCCAGCCTTTTTCCACCAGTCAGGCTGCTTCTTCCCAATGACATCCCTCAAAAGCACCCAATCAAAGTACATGCCAGCTTTATCACACTGTTTACTCGCGCGAACAGTCACACGAAGAGGACTCCTTGCTGTGGCAGGTTCGATGTCTAGACAAGAAAGATCTAGCGTTCCGCCCCCGTAGTCAAAAACGAGAAGGGTCTGTGCTTCTTCCAAGTTGACACCATAGCGAAGGGCGATGGCCAGGGGCTCTGGTACTAATAATACTTGGCTCCTTTCCTTCACCCAGTTTACAGCCAAAACAGCGTCAACTATTCGCTTGCGAAAAAAATCGTTTGCTTCAGCCGGGACGCCCACCACAACTTGGTCTGGATGAGTTATTCCCGTATATTTTTCTGCCTGTTGAGCCAAGTGGTGAAAGATGGCTTGGGCAGCAAGCTCAATCTCCCACGGCTGAAACAAGTGGATATGGACAATCGGTTCGGCCCGTCTCACGATGCGAACGCGCATCTCGGTATCTTTGGGAATCAGTGCCTGGGTCAATCCATCCCACTTCCAGTCTTTCCAATCAGCGCCTTCTTTCAGAACTTCGATATCCAACGAAGACCTGGTGACCTTTCTACCAAGAAGAGGTTTAAAGTTCTGAAGAAGTCTACCGCCCGTTGGGGCCAACTGTCGGGCTTCATCTCCGATCAGAAGGTCCTCGACGGTTCGGGTCTTGGAAACCTGGGGTTCTTCATCCGGAAAATGGACTGCTGAACGCAACAAAGTTGGTTTCTCACCGAACGAAATAGGAATGGTCTCCGGTTGGCTATTCCCAAACATGTAAGCCATCGAACAATATGTAGTTCCAAAATCGGCCCCGAAAACGTTCACAGAATCCCTCCTCTACGCTTGTCAAGCAGGCTGGTCCTGTAATCCCCGAGGTTATATAGTGCCCCGGTAAAGTCGAATTTTCGGGAGTACCTGTGGGACCGAAATCTAGCCGCCAAACCAGCCAACCCATTCCGGCGCCTGTCGGCTGGTGGATGTCGGCTTCCACTAGGGGGTGTCCACCCCTAGCTTGCAGCCGCGGTTAAGCTTCTTACCCCTGGGCTCCTTTGACCAGCAACGCGCCGAGTTCTTTGAGGATACCGGTACGTTACCGAGACTTAACCTGCATCAATACACAGGTAAGGCTCCACCGGAAAAGTGGGGTATCCCATCCGCATATTAAAAACATTCAACCGCTAGGTAAGAAGTTGCTCGTCTTCGTTGAAGATGGTGAGCTCCGGTGGTAGCAGGTAGTCCCATAATGTTAGCTGGGGGGTTCTATTAACCTCAACATTCAGGACAAACCCCGCAGGAAAAAAGGCAGGAATTGTTAGGAGATCCTTTGCTTACACCTACTCATTCGACACTAAGGATGTGGAATCCTTTTCCTTTTACTCCTCAAAGCATTGATTTATCAAGGGTTTTAGCCGACTTCAACCTTGGACTTTTTTCAACCTCTTTCTCGTCCACCACGGCCAACTAGTCATTCTCCCTGTTGTTCACATACAGCTGGTCGCACTATGCCACCGTCAATTTGTCGAATGCCAGGCACCAAGACCCGAACCCTCATTCCAGCCTGCACATCCTTTGGCCCGCGGTGTACTTCAGGATCAAACAGGACTTCACTGAGAAAATCGTCAACAGGGGCTAGTCCCAGGGATGAAACTGCTTCATAAACCTTGTCTAATACGTTTCCAACCTTTTCTGGGTAACCAGGACCAAGGTGCAAGCAAAGTTTTTCCATAGTTAGCCCAATGGTTTGAGCCAGCTTACGAACCTGACTATTTAGGTGAAACTCGGATTTGGATTTTTGGGTGGTCTTATTGGCATGTTTTATGGACCAAAATCGGAGCAGTTCCTCAATGTCCTCTATGAGCTCAAGGTCTTCGGTACCAGTATCCTTAGATTCACCGTCTTCATAAAGACGAATTCGGTCCAAGAAGCCTTCAAAACGCTGGATAATCTCCTGCCCGTAAGATTTCATGGGTGCCTCCTCGTCACGTTGGGACGACATGACATGTCCAATTTCGACCAAAGCTTCGGCTGCTTCCAGCAAACCCTGGCGCCTTTTTTCCAGGCTGGTTTCATCAGGCACAGAGAGTAAACTATAAACAGTTTTTCTGAGCGTAGGCAATAGTTCTTTGGGTATCATTCCAGAAACCCTTGGAATCTCCGAGGGATCCTTGGCCACAAACTCCAAGATGAGCCGTGAACAGAATTGCCCAACTTCAGCCCAAAGAGCAATGTCTCGCTTAAACAGAACCGGTGCGGGCATGCCGAGAACCCTTCCAGCTCCCTCCCTTAGTTTGAGACACGTCTGAAGTTGGTCTATTGCCTGGGAAAGAACTTGATAAAAAACGTGGGAAGCGTTCTTGAGACTCAAAAGCCCTTCACTAATCCATGAAGCTGAAGTGGGTTCGTTAACAATCGTGCGTAAGAACGCCTGACCCAAATCCACTTCCAGCTGCTTCGTAACTAAATTGCGTTGGTCCAGCCACCGGTATAAATCAACAGCTATGCGGTAATGGGCTTTACTCAGGGCGGGGGACTCACGAAGCCCAGTTGAAAGCAGTGCCGCAAGCTTTTTCGGGTTATACTCTTTACACGTCGAAAGGAGCAGATTCCCTGCGGACTCAGGAAGCGCAAAAAGGTGGGGACCGACTGTCGTACTAGTTGTAGCGATAATCCTGGCAACTCTTCTTTGTTTCTTCTCAGCACCAAAAATTAACCAATAATTGAGCCATGCGTTAATTTCACTTGTATCCATCGAGCTCCGGGGCGTAGAAAGGAGTGCTTCCACAGCCGCCAAGCTCAAATCGTCATTCCGGCGAACCACGAACATTAGAGAATCATAGAGTTCAGGGACAACTTCAGGCAAAATCTTAAGCA
Source organism: Candidatus Acetocimmeria pyornia (assembly GCA_004367365.1). GTDB lineage: Bacteria > Bacillota > Sulfobacillia > UBA3575 > UBA3575 > Acetocimmeria > Acetocimmeria pyornia. The sequence continues at coordinate 4,090 of SESX01000019.1, read as the reverse complement.
CCTTTAAGCTTTGGCGGACATGCTGCGGTGCACCACGTAATGACCATTGTAACAACAGGGCCGTTGATTTTAGGGGTAGCACCTGCAAACATTCACGACGGTCTTTTTCTGAAGCACGATGCAACCAGCTCGTTATCTTTTGAAGGGTTTTTTTCTCCATCTTAGTTCGGTTTATCAGTAAGAGTCCGGCACGAAAAGAATCTTGGGGCAAACCCTTTTCGTGCAGCCGGGAGTACAAGTTATCGCGCAAAATCCCCAAGAAGTTCTCAGTGGTCTCAGGTGGTGCCGTCGACAAGTAATGGCAGCCTAATCGTAGAGCGTCTCCTGGGGCAGGCATCTCCTTAAGGAAGACCCACATCTCCTTGGCCGTAAACCCCTCAGGGCTAAGCTTTTTTCGGTCAGATAAGACCCGGTCTGCCCACGCAACAACAGGAAACCTTTGACACAGAGCTTTCTGTAGTAATCCAAAATCGTACTTTAAGCTCCCCCATTCATTTCCTTCATTGGCCTTTTCCATCCATGTTCGGAGAAAAGCATAACTCCTTTGTGCAGGATAATCAGCCAAGAAAGCCAAAATAGCACGCCGGGCACCCATTGAAGTTTGCCCAAATATTTCATAAAGCAGGTCCCTCAGCTCGTTCAACCCGTATTCTCGTACAGCCTCCACTGCCTTTACCAGAAGTTCACCTCGTCCGTTCTTTAGCACGTACTTGAGCAGCTCAACACGTTTTTCCCCTTCACTCACCCGGATCAGAGAAATAAATTCTTCTTTTGCTTTGTCGCGAGCACTTTGATAAAGTAAGGTATAACGATCCCGGTCTTCAGGATTACCAGGATCAAACCTCTCCCCGCAAGGTTGCTCGCGTACCCAGGCATATGCGCTGTCATATGAGAATACAGCCATCAGAGCCCTCAAGGCTTTCAAAGGATCCTTAGCTTCATTTACCAAGTCAACACTAGACATTTCTAGGTGTTTTCCTGCTTGATCCACGGTTTTCACCCTATTCAAAAGGTTTTCTTGATGGCCAACCGAGACTAAACCCTTTTTCCCTTCTCTACGTAGCGGGTTGAAAAGCCTTTACGTATGACCGATAAAGGTCCCGGCTAACAGTTTAAACCCGCGTAGAAGCCTTTTTTGTTTTCGTATTGTCCCTCACGCTTCTTGTCAGTGCCGAGGAACCTTCTGGAAAAGAGCAGGTTCCTTTTACTATTTTTAAAAACCCATCGCCGGGGCATCATATTTCCTGAGGATCCACCAAGCCCACCGGTCTTTCTTAGAAGGGGTGTTGTCGTGTGGGTAAAGTAGTCGAGATTGCCTACTGTTATAAATGCGGAAAACCCGCCCGAAAAGAAAGCCTGCAGTACGTGGAACAGTTAATCGTGATGGCGCTGTGCAAAAAATGCTACCAGAAATACCAGCGTTCCCAATGGGGGTACTGGTGAGTTTCCCTAACACCCCCAACCCGGGCCCCAGTACGCAGCCCGGGAAACCGAGCGGAAATCCATAAGATAGAAATCGCCTACCCAGGGTCGCAAATTGAATCCGGCCAGCCACTCCAAGTCAGTTCCAACGTCCGACAGCCTCAGTTGCGTATAGCGTCGTCCCGTTTGGGGTGTCGGCAATATCATCGCCGCCAAGACCGAATGTCAGGTTGGGAAACCTAACCCCAGATCTCTCCCCTGACTACCTTTTCGAGGTGAGCCAGGGTGTAGCATTCGTACATCTGCACATGTTTCTTGAAGGCAGATACCGAGGCCATCCCCTCCCATTCTGACCTAGCGACAGTATTAAGCCACAGGATGTCCTTGACCCTCTTTCTCATCCGGGCCAGGTCCTCTTCTGATCTCTCGATGGAGAGGGTCTTGGTGTCACTGACAATGATGACATAGGTATCCGGAAGCAGGAGCCGAACGTAATTGGCCATCAAGGTTCTCAGGGAGGTACTGAGGTCGGTCCCGCGTCCCCACTGCTCGCTGTTGTCGACAACCCAGGCCATGGTTTCTTCAAAGGACTTTTTCTGCTGAAAATGAGGGGTAATCCGCTCCAGGTCTTCGGAAAAGACGAAGGTCTCGATCCTTTCCAGCACACTTGAGAGCCCATAGATGAACTGCAAGACAAACCGCGTATAACGGGTCATTGACCCCGACACATCACATACCAGTAGGAGCCGGGGTTTTTGAAGTTTTTTCGTCCCGTACTTGAGCTGGAAAAGGGTTCCCCCGTACCGTAAGTTGGACCGGATGGTACGGCGGAAGTCGATCCGGCCCCTTTTCCGGCTCGTACGGTAGCGCCGGGAGATTTTTGACGCCAGTCTTTTGGCCAGGAGTTGGGTCACCACCGCGAGCCGGGGAAGGTCCTTGTCGGAAATTTCCTTCAGGTCCTGGTACATAATGGACCTTCCCTTGTGACCCGGGGCACCCGCGGCCAGCTCCTCCAGGATGGCATCCAACTCAATGTCCCCTGTTGGCTCCAAGGGAATCGCATCCTGCTCTGTATCCTGTTCAGGTAACTGTTTCTGCCAGTGGTTAAGTTGACCTGCAACCAGGGTCTCGATGATGGGCCGGAAACCCTCGTGAACCTTGTATCCGTTCGAACTCTTCTCCAGGAACTCCTTGATCCGGGAACGCTCAGCAGGAACCAGGCGGGCGTACGTCTCCCGCTGTTGGTCGGTAAGGTGGAGGGGCTGACCACGAAAGGTTAACTCCCGGTCTGCCTCCCGGAGTAGTTCCCGGCGGGCGGCATCCTTCTCCTGTTTCTGCCTGATCAACCGGTCCCGTTCCTCAGGATAGGTAAAAAAGAGCTGGAAGGCCCGCTGGAACAAAGGGATTTGTTCTGATCTTTTAGCCAGGGTCCCCTGGAGAACAGCCCGTACTGCTTCCCGGTCCAGCAGGTCGACCTCCTTCAGCCCGCGGATGGCATCCAGGATTTCGGTCGAACTGATGACAAAACCGCAGTGGCGGAGCAAGTTGACAAAACTCAAGAGGTTCAATTCCAGGGTATTCCCGGTCGAAACCAGGCAGCCCCTTTTTACCACCACGTCCGTGGCACCCGTGCAACCGAAGGCCGCCAGGCACCGGTGCCTAGCGTCATCCAGCTGACCTTTCTTATCACCCGCCTCCCGGGAGCAGCTCCGCCTCTCGTTACACTGCTTACAATTCAGGTGGGTAACACCTGCCATCCCATCCCCTCCCAGCCCCAGGAATTCTCCTACCTTCCACCTACCGACCAGGGACACCTGAGGCCTTTTCTCCCTCCTGTACAAAGGACCAGAATTTCTTGAGGTCTAGTTGCCGGTGAAAGGTCTGAAGATCGTCCTGGTTCTTGAGCAAGATGTTGGGGGTACCCTTGAGATGAACGGGATCTACCTGTTGCGCCCCTAAAGCCACCAAGGCTCGGGCCCAGTCCAGGGTTTCGGAGATCGATGGTGGTTTACGCAGTTCCAGGTGGGCACGGAGGTAATGCACCGCCCTGGCCACCTGCCGGGCGAGGCTTTCGGTAGCCTCCGGAACCTTAAGCCTAATGATGCGGTACTCTTTTTCCACCGTTGGGAAATCAATATACAAAAAGATACACCTGCGTTTCAAGCCATCGGAAAGCTCCCGGGCCCGGTTGCTGGTCAGAACCACCATTGGGACCTGGTGTGCTTGAATAGTACCCAGTTCCGGCACGGAAACTTGAAAATCAGACAAGAGCTCAAACAGGAAGCTTTCGAACTCCTCATCCGACTTGTCAATCTCATCTATCAGCAGAACAACTTTCTCCTCCGCCTGGATGGCTTTTAACAACGGCCTTTCCAGCAGGTATTCCCGGGAGAAAAGGTCTCTTTCTAACTCAGCCGTCCCGGAACCGTCCTTTTCCAGTTGGATCTTAATGAGCTGTTTCTGGTAGTTCCATTCGTAAAGGGCTTTATTCTCATCCAGGCCTTCGTAACACTGAAGCCGGATCAGGTCGGTATCAAATACCCGGCTCAAAACCTTGGCAATCTCTGTTTTCCCAACCCCGGGTGCACCTTCAATCAAAAGGGGTTTCTCCAGCTTGAGGGCCAGGTATACGGTTACGATAAGGTCATCACCGCAAATGTAGCCGGCC
>SESX01000189.1 GCA_004367365.1 Candidatus Acetocimmeria pyornia | reverse complement strand
AGGCCACAAGCAGTGACCTGGAGCGTGTTGAGGAAAACCGCAGGAAGGAAAAGGAAGCATTTGATATCTGCTTGAAGAAGATTGCGAAACATGGTCTCAATATGGACCTGGTTGACGTTGAATACACCTTTGACAACAGTAAGATTATCTTCTATTTTACTGCCGATGGCCGGGTGGATTTCAGGCAGCTGGTTCGAGACCTGGCGTCAGTTTTTAAGACGCGCATTGAGCTCAGGCAGATAGGGGTTCGCGATGAGGCCAAGATGAGGGGTGGGATTGGGCCGTGTGGCCGGCCCCTTTGCTGCTGTACCTTCCTGGGTGAGTTCGAACCGGTTTCGATTCGCATGGCCAAGGAGCAAAACCTGTCCCTTAACCCTTCGAAGATTTCTGGAATGTGCGGCAGGCTCATGTGCTGCCTCCGTTACGAGTGCACGTCCTACCAGAAGGCCAAGGAGATTTTACCGGAGATAGGTGCAAAGGTGGATACCTGCGAGGGACGCGGGCGCGTGGTGAAACGGAATCTCCTGCAGAAAACAGTCACCGTCGAGTTTGATAACCGGATGACCCGGGAGTTCCCGGTGGAAGAGGTCGATGAAGTACCAGTTGAAGAAAAAGAAGAACCCCATGGGATAAGGGCTGGCAGTCACCAGGTAAAGCCTGGCACTGGTAATGAAAAGAACAAGCATCACTACCACCGGAACCGAGAGGAAAGAAGGGGCAGCAAGGGGAATGAGGGGAAAAAGCAGAGTGGTTAGGCTTGGCATATTGAGCCCGGACCCTTTCAAGGGCGGCTTCCTATTTGTTTTGGGTCCGACCCTTTTCTCCTTCTCCTTGAAGGATCTGGTTTACGATGGTCGCCCCCTGGTCCATGCCCTGAGCCCCGGTTAGAAGGACCAGGTCACCCTTGCCGGCGGTCTTTATGGCTCGCCGGATGGCATCTGAGAGCAGGCTTTCGTGGTGAATCCTGAAACCGGCTTTCTGAAGCTCCTCAATGAAGGCGGTTCGTTCGCTGTCACAGACCCGGTCTTTCTCCTGGACGCAATCGGAGCTATCGGTGGAGATTATCTCCTTGAACCCGAGCCTCGCCCCTATCATGGCAATCGTTCTAGCGTTGGCTCGGTTGATTTTCTCGCCGCGGTTTCCCCTGATGGCGTGAACCAGTAAGAGATTGGAAAACAACTTATGGTTAAGGCAGTTGAAAACGGCTTCCAGGCTGGCCGGGTTGTGGGCAAAATCGTCGATGACCTGGAATTTTCCGTTGTAAACAACCTGCATGCGACGGGGAATCCCCTGGAAGGTCCGGAGACCGGACACGATGCTTTCAAGGGGGAGGCCGCAGGCCAAGGCTGCTGCCGCTGCCAGAAGGGCATTGTAGATGTTGTGAATACCTGGTGCCTTGAGTTCGACGGTCACCCTGGTTGGAGCACCGGGATGGAGAAATTCATTGGCGTGACCGGAAAAGATCAGGTCGAAGCGTGAGGAGTAGGGGCCCAAGACAAGGGCTTCAGCTTTGAGGTCAGCGTTGGGGTCATGCAACCCGTAGGTTAACCGGTGCTTTCCGGCGCAGGGCAGGATGCATGCGGCCCCGGCGTCGTCAAGATTAAGGAGAGCCGTTTTCCCCGGAGGGAGTTGCTGAAAAAGGCGCGACTTGACCCGGATGTAATGTTCTTGGTTCGGATGAATGTCAGGGTGATCCTCGGTGATATTGGTGATGCCGGCGGCCTCAAAATGAACATCGGCTACCCGGTGGAATAATAGGCCGTGGGACGAGACCTCAATCGTGGCGTAGGTGACCCCGGCCTTGACCATTTCCATCAAGGCCCGGTGAAGCTGGGGGGCGTCTGGGGTTGTGATCCCCGAAGTTGAAAGATGCCGGTCAATTTTCTTCAGAAGGGAGCCTAGGAGCCCGGTGCGGTAACCTGATTCCTGGAAGATTGTATCCAGCATGAAGGTGGAGGTTGTCTTGCCGTTGGTGCCGGTGACCCCCACTACTTTCAGCTTCCGGGAGGGATGACCGTAGAAGTTGGCCGCTAGAACGGACAGAGCTCTCCGGCCATCAGGTACGTGGGCTACCGGAACCCTCCGTGGGAGTGATAAATGTGAGGGTGGGCGTTCCACCACAAGGGCGGTAGCTCCGTTGACCAGGGCCTGCTCGATGTAGTCATGACCGTTCTTACGAAGCCCCTGGAAGGCCACAAACAGTGACCCGGTAGTAACTTGCCGGGAATCGAAATGAATGTCTCTGATCGGGATGTTCTCGATGTCCGAGGACGAAAGAAGCTCAAGCCCTCTTAACAGGTTTGGTAGAGGTACTGGTAAGGTAGACGGTTTGGTCATGCTCTCACTCCTTTCCCATTCCCTCAAGGTCCGGTGGCGCCGGGGCCGCCTGGGGTTGTGAGGGGCGGACGCTGGGTGGTGGAACTACCGGTAATTCTGTCCATTTAATCTGGTATTTATGCTCACGCGGTAATAAAATTGGTATTCTGTGGCACGCTGGGATGGAGTCCTGGGCACTTGAGGTTTGGCGGCACCCCGGGGTGAAACACCGGTCCGGTGACGGGTCAGGACTGCTCTGGCCTAGGAAAGGTTACTCAAGGGTCGGGAGTAAGAAAGAGAAATGAGGGGTGAAACCATGGGGACGAGCAGTGAAGAGAGACAGGGGACCGGGACCCTTTACATTTGTCCGACCCCCATTGGAAATTTGGAGGATATTACCATCCGAACCTTGAATGTATTGAAGAAAGTCAAGGTTATTGCTGCTGAGGACACCAGGCATACCCGTAAACTAACCTCACATTTTGGTATTAAGACACCCCTCACCAGTTACCACCAGCACAACTGGCGCAAAAAAGCCGTGGAAATTATTGCCCGGCTTCGACGCGGGGAAGATGTGGCACTTGTTTGTGACTCTGGTACCCCAGCGCTATCTGACCCGGGTCATGAGCTTGTAGCCGGGGCGGTAGAAGCTGGAGCACGGGTGACAGCCCTGCCTGGCCCGTCTGCTTCTATCACGGCTTTAGTAGTGTCCGGGTTTGTAGCCACCCCTTTTGTGTTTTACGGTTTTGTACCGCGCAAGGAAGAAAAGCGGCTGGAATTCATGCGTCAACTGGGAAGGGAAGAACGAACATATGTCTTCTATGAGGCCCCTCACCGGCTGCTGAAGACGTTAGCAGCCCTCCGTGAGGCAGTCCCGAAGCGACGGCTGGTTGTTGCCCGTGAACTCACCAAGATCCACGAGGAAGTCCTACGGGGAACGGTGGAAGAAATCTATGAGCAGCTGCGCGGGACATCTCCACGCGGGGAATTCACCCTGGTCCTGGAAGGGGCCGAACCTAGATCAGCGGTTAAAGAGGCCGATGCCGAGCTGTCCCTGCGCGAGGAAGTGAAGAACCTGGTGGAGGTTGGTATTCCCAAGAAAGAGGCCGTCAAGGCGGTAGCCAGGATCCGGGGAAGGCCAAAACAGGAAGTCTACCAGGCGGCCCTGGATATCAAGGGAACAGAAGGGAAAAATAGGCATCGAAGTGGACCCTAATCCCGCAGGTGGTGCGGTTTGAGGTACTTTCGATGCCGAAAAGCGCAGGAGCAAGATGTTTAACCTGCCATTAACCCGCCTTGTTCTGCATGGCACTCATACAGGTACGGCATACATTCTTACCGCGGAAATTCAGGACATCATAGGCATTCCCGCAAAAAACACATGCCGGCTCGTACTTACGTAGGATGATCTTGTCGCCATCGACGTAGATTTCGAGGGAATCCTTTTCAGCGATTTCGAGGGTTCGCCTCAATTCGATGGGGATGACCACTCGGCCCAGCTCATCAACCTTCCGCACGATTCCTGTTGATTTCATCAAAATCTCTCGCCTCCTTTTTACACGATTCGACACAGAAGTCTGGATAAACTATACCAAATATACCAGAAAAAGTCAATAGATTTTTTGGTGGCTCATTTACGACGCCCCCGCTTTACGCGTTGGTTTCTGGGGCGCTCCAACCTTGACAAGGTCCAAGTATTGGACTATGATAGAGGAAAACTGGAGAGCGACTACACACGCGATCCACAAAGGCGAGGAAGGGGAGGAGTAGCCTTCCGAGGGGTCGACGGCAGAGAGCCGGGCCAAGGTGAAAGCCGGTGTCGGCGAAGGAAGGTGAAGATGGCCCTGGAGCTTCCGGTCGAAAGCTGTTCTGGGCGAGTAGGCCGCGACGGTAGAGCACCCGTTAAAGTGCCTGGGTATGTTCGCTGAGGGTGAACGTACCCGTTGAGACCTTCTCCGTGAGGTGAGGGTGAAATTGGGTGGTACCGCGAAGGGTATGTGCGTGTTCGCCAAAGATCTTACCTGGACAACCACACCCTCCGCCCCAACAGGGGCGGGGGGCTTTTTTCTGCAGCTGCCCGTGCCACCTTCATCAAGGGGTTGCGGTGACAAGGGGAATGCTGGCGTTCACCGGTCGGGCTCTTCTGGACCGGGATCGGCTGAATGGGATTTTCGCTCGGGTGAGTGCTTCGTGGCGCCTTGCGGGGGACGGAGGATGAAACTTAGGAAGCAACCGGTTGTTGCAGCCTGGATAATGGGTGCCAACCGAGGGGTAGGCGCCGGCTTCCTGAGCGGCGGTCAGCGAACAAGTTCAAGAACCGCAGGCGGCGGAGCACCAGCCGCAGCCACGTGTTTGAGCCCGGAGGGCGAGTTTGTGGGAGTGGCCCGGAGCCGCCGAAGTTCATGACAACGATACGGTGAGCGTGACGGCGCGAAGGAAGGCAGGTGCCGTTGGGACATTTTCGTAGAAGTGCTCCATGCCGCCAC